>CAJXJG010000205.1 GCA_913054425.1 uncultured Fidelibacterota bacterium | reverse complement strand
TTTGGCGGAGGATTTTTATATGGGATGCAGGATGATATCTGGGATTTAGGTTTGGTAGTAGGCCTGGATTATTCAAATCCTGGAGTAGACGCGCACCATGAACTTCAACTGATCAAGACTCACCCCTGGATACGGTCAGTCTTGGATGGAGGCGAATTAATTTCTTATGGTGCAAAATCCTTGCCGGAAGGAGGATGGTTTTCTATTCCAAAATTGACTGTCAATGGCGCCATGCTCATTGGTGATTCCGCCGGTTTTATGAATGGACAAAGATTAAAAGGAATTCATCTTGCAATGAAATCCGGGATGCTGGCTGCTGAAACAATTGCTGATGCAATCAAAGAAAATAATTTTTCTGATGAAAAACTTTCCGATTTTGAGAACAGGGTAGATTCAAGCTGGCTGAAAGATGAACTATGGAAGGTTCGCAATTTTCATCAGGCCTTTGACAACGGGTTATTTTCAGGACTCATCAATGCCGGAATGGGGCTTGTTTCAGGAGGACGCGGTTGGGGATTCAAAAATAGGATTTCCAGTGAATCTGGTCATTTAAAGCTGGGGAAAGGTAAATTTGAAAATCGGTATAACGAATTAAATTTTGATGGGAAATATTTGTTTGATAAAGTAACTGACGTCTATCATTCAGCCACAGCCCATGAAGAAGATCAAGTTCCACATTTGCATGTTCTAGATCCGGATGTCTGTGTGACAAAATGCGCAGAGGAATTTGGAAATCCGTGCGAAAAATTCTGCCCTGCAGATGTCTATGAAATGGTTGAGGAAGGCGAATCCAGGAAACTTCAAATCAATTTTTCGAACTGTGTTCATTGCAAAGCCTGCGATATCATGGATCCGTACCAGATTATTGATTGGGTTCCGCCAGAAGGCGGCGACGGACCTACATGGGTCAATTTGTGATTATATTCAAATAAAGCCGTATTTTTTCTGACATATTTGTCTGTTTTGGGATTGTAATCCCGATAGTGTAAATTAAGGAGGAAAAACAAATTTTTTATGCGAACCTCCCCAATTCTCAAACATAGTACCAACCCTGAAAAAGGGGTTGTCTTTACTCCCAGGGAACATGCAGATTTTATGGTCAGGGAAGGTCTATTCTGGCGCCTTCATCAAGATTTTTCAAATCTTTCCAGAAATCAATTTCAATCATTTTTGAATGGGTTTGAAGATAGAAAAACCGGAGGAGAATACATCTCTGCACTTTGTAGCTACCAATTTCAAGATCCATCAGCAGGGGATGGAATTTTCCTGGAATTGATTTGCAGTATAATGAATGAATTGTGTAGCAAATATGATGTTCAGAAGGAAAAAGATTGGGAAAGTTCTCATGTTTGTGGATTTGAAATTAGCGCTGAGATTCTGAAAGAATGCAAACAAAAATTGAATTGTTCTCCATTCCTGGTTCAAAGCGATTATCTTTATGAGCAATGTCATAAAAAAGCGGATATTGTCATTGCCAATCCTCCTTACGTTCGGCAGGAATTATTACATTCAGATTATAAATTAAAACTTAGGCAGAAATTTCAGCAGGAATTTCCTGATGTAAAATTATCAGTCCGCTGTGATTTGTATATATATTTTCTTTTGAAGGTATTTAGGAATCTGAACAAAAATGGAGTATTCACATTTATCATTCCAAACAGTTGGATGGACAATTCTTATGGAGAAATATTACGGCAATTATTCAGGGAAAAAATTCAGCTTTTGTCAACAACTGATTCCGGTTCACGGCACTTTAAACAGGAAGTCAATACGGTGATTATTTCCGGTGTTCATAAAAAACCTGCCAACAATAATCAAATAATTGTAAACCTGGATCAAAAGTGTAAATCAATTTTCCAGGAACGTTTACAATCATTAGTCCTTAGCTGGCATGGATCACTTTTCAGGTGTCCCTCATGGTTATTGCATCAGTTAAGAGAGAACAAAGCAATCGGAAAAATGAGTGATATGTTTTCTGTTCATTCCGGGATTATCGCCGGAGATAAGCAGGCTTATTACAATAAAAATAAAATTGACGGTTCGCTTCCTGCCATTCGCAGCCCAAAAGAGACATCCCCCATTTTATTTACCCAATCAAATGTCCAGACCTGGATTCAAAAAAATGGAGCGGATTTTAAAATCAGGAAGGCGCCGCTGTTGTGGACGGACCTCCGTGGAGGACGTCATGTTGTTGTCTGGAATCGGGATAATCTTCCGTTTGAACACACATTTTACGGATTGCATCTAAAGGAGGGACAAGATGTAAAAAAATGGGTCTACATTTTGAATTCATCCTGGGTGTGGCTCATGGTGGAGCTTTTTGGACGGAGGGGACTGGGAGGAGGCGCAATTCGATTGGTAAAAAACGATTTGGTGAACTTACCGATCCCACTCATCAAAAAAATGAAATTTTCTGCTAATATTACCGGAATTTTAGAACGACCGATTTATAATTGGCGAACAGAATTGGAGCAGGTAGATAGAAAATGTGTGGACGATCCTTATTTAAAGCGCTTGGGATGAGTGATAAACAAAAAGAATATATGGAACTACTCCGATCACTTATGGAAAAAAGAGAATCAAAAGCACAAAGAGTTCATGCCTGAACACACAAACCATTTTTACTATCCCTTTGAGGAAGAAGGGGAGTTCAGCTATTCAGCGGAGAGAATTGAACAATTGTCTGAATATGAGAAATACCAGTTATCCTTTCATCCCGAGCGTCCAAAATATCTTGATTATCTGTCATTATTTGAATCCGTTGAAGACTGTTTCTCCAGCGATGAATTTGGCGCCTGCCTGATTCAAACTCACAGGGCAGAAATTACCATTAACAATACTTCAATTCCGCTCATGCTGATCGGCCAGCAGACCGGCCCCACTTCCCGCTATAAGGAATTATTGGACATGATGAAAGATGGCGAAAAAGTGAAACAATGGAATCACGGCATGCCGACACCGGTATCCTATGAGAGAGCGATCAAGGCTATTGATTCTGCAAATGAAGAAAACCGCATGATCATTACTTTTGTGGATACACCGGGAGCTGATCCAACGGAAGAATCTGAAGCGGGAGGAATTGCCTGGCGGATTGGGGAAACCATTCAAAAATTGATTGAATCAAAAATGGCGACCCTGTCCCTGATCATGAACCGCGGCTGCAGCGGAGGAGCAATTGCTCTTACAGGATGTGATGGTGTTCTGGCTATGGAATATTCCACCTATCTCGTGATTTCTCCGGAGGCCTGTTCTTCAATTCTTTTTCACACTCGAACCCGAGCGAATGAAGCAGCGGAAGCGTCCCAAATTACCTCCAAAGAAGGTTTTGAATTGGGAATCGTGGATGAACTTATCCCGGAACAACCTAGCCCCGCCCACAGATATCCAAAGGAGGCAATCCAATCTGCAGGAACAGTATTAAAAAAATGGATTCAGCGGTTGACTGAAATTCCAGAAAAAGAACTTTTTACTTGTCGAACTGAAAGATGGAAAAAAATTGGTCATTGGAAAGAAGTACAAGAAAAACAATCCGAAGCAATCCTGAAAAAAGTTTCCCGTGTACCTGTTCCAAATAAGGAAGGGTTTGTTCTTCGCCATAAAAACTGTTATTCCGGTTCCGGGAAAAGGATTTATGATCCCGTGAGTAATTCTTCACTTTGGAAAAACAATTATGTCTGCCCTGAATGCGGACACCGTTATGTCCGGCCCAG
>CAJXJG010000204.1 GCA_913054425.1 uncultured Fidelibacterota bacterium | reverse complement strand
TCCACCACCGTTTGTACCATCGCTCAAGTCTACAGGATTAAACCAGGCAAAAGTACCAGAATTGATAATTCCCCATCCTCTTGAACTGGTATTCTTAAAGTTATCATTAAAAGTTGCAAATCCTCCATCTGTCCATGAGGCGTTTTCACTAACAGGCGGAACAGTTGATGATGTAGAACAGTTCTCAGTTGCGGTTGTTGGGTACGTGCTCCCTTCATTGATGGAAAAAGTACCATCATCATTAAAGTTAACATTTAAACCTACTGCCCCATAAGGAAAGTAGTCCAGACCTAACTGGGAAGTGAGTGGTACGAGTATTGTAGTAGCAGTGTCACCCACAGCAAAGGTTGTCAAGGTCCAGCTGAAAGCCGGGACAGCACTGCTGGGCCAACTGGCCGTGACATCATAACTGCCAGTTTCAAAGTCCAGGGTGCTTTCTTGCGCTCTTGCTACCCAGGTGTATTCAACAGTAACATAATCCAGCTGGTAGTTTCCAGTCACGGACTGTGGAATGATAGTCCCGATGAAAACGAAAGCTGTTAAGATTATTTTTGACATTATTTTCATTCGATTTCTCCTTTAGTTATAACTTTTTTAGATAGTTATCCATATAATATATTCAAATTTGTGCTCATCCACGTACCCGCTTTGTAGTCGCTATCCCTACAAAATCGAAATTAGAGGTGATCCGAAGCTAAATAGACGTACAGTACAATACAACAGATTTTTTTAATCGTGTGTTCTGCATCACATTTTTTTGTTTAAAGGGATAAATTTTTAATCCTGAATTTATATGATTAATATAAAAACTGAGATTTTAAATGGGAAAAACCTTAGTTTGTATCAGGAATTACAAGGTCATTTATCCCATTTTCTTCTTTCCATCCATCGTTTAATAGCCCAAAGTAATACAAATATTCCGATGATAAAAAGCGCATTTCCTAAAATAATCACCATTAAACGACTCAAATATTTACCTCATTTTTCAATGGATGGTGAAAACTTTATATTCCTAAATTTTTTTCAAGATAACAAATGTGTTAATTTTAGTATGATAATTTTATTAAGATCAGATTGTTTTAAGATAATTATTAAGACAGTTTATGAAATTCCTATACCGTGTTTCAAGAACACTTAAAAATAATTTTAATTAGTTAATTGACTTAAGGATATTCAATATGAAAATTGGTGTATTGATAAAACAAGTACCGGGAGGAGATTCTCCATTGCGTGTGAGCAGTGATCACAGTTGGATTGATGAAACTTCCGTAAATTTTGAGACCAACGAAAGTGATTCCTATGCCCTGGAAGAAGGACTCCAGCTTCGTGAGAAAAAAGGTGAAGGTGAAGTGGTTGTAATCAGCATGGGTCCGGACGGACGAACGCAAAAAATCATTAAAGAAGCATTATCTAAAGGCGCTAACAGGTGCATCCACATTGTTGAGGATAATGCCCGGGAAACTGATCCGCTTCAAACCGCGATAATTTTTGCTAAAGCGCTTAAGAATGAACGATTTGACCTTATTTTGTCCGGACTTCAATCATTGGATTTGGGAATGGGTCAGACTGGTGTGATCCTGGGAGAATTATTAGGAATGTCAATAGCGACATTAGTGATGGCAACAGAATTGACGAATGAGTCAATACGGGTAAAGAGAGAATTAGAATCAGGATGGTTTCAATGGGTAACCCTTCCTCTCCCGGCCTGTTTATCCATTCAGTCAGGATTAAAT
This sequence comes from uncultured Fidelibacterota bacterium, assembly GCA_913054425.1. Taxonomy (GTDB): domain Bacteria; phylum Fidelibacterota; class Marinisomatia; order Marinisomatales; family UBA8229; genus UBA8229. Next base: position 1,983 of record CAJXJG010000204.1, on the reverse strand, counting down.
CAACCCCGTTATCCATCACTGAAAGGAATAATGGGCGCAAAGAAAAAGGAGATCAAACCTCTTTCAAAAAGTGAGTTATTTGATGGAAATGAACATCAATCAATTACCCGGGTGTATAGCATCCAGAAAGCCAAACAGACTGAAATGATTAGCGGAGATGTAAACCAGCAAATTTCCAGGTTAGTAGACGTGATGAAAACTGAAATTAAGGTATTATAGGAGGAAATGATGGATATACTTATTGTACTGGAAAATAAATCAGGTTCTATTCACCGTATGAGCTTAGAAGCTCTTGCAGCAGGACAGAAACTTGCGTCCGAATTGAATCTGTCTCTTTCAATTTTAGCGATGGGAAAAAATGGCGGAGATTTAGCAAATGATGTTTCCAATTTCAAAGCCGATGAAATATTATTATTAGAGAATCCTATCCTGGATAATTATTCATCCGATGGGTATTCCTTTGCCTTTACATCAATTTTAGGACAGGAAAAACCAAAATATCTTTTTATGGGACATACGTATATGGTGAGAGACTTTTTACCCCGTGTAAGCGCAAAGCTTCAAATTCCATTCATAAGCGATGTGATTCAATTTAATGTTGATAATGATGCCCCGGTTTTTACGAAACAGGTTTTCAATGCAAAATTAGCAGCAGATATAGTTTCGAATTCACATGGAACCACTCTTGTGAGTTTTCAATCTGCTGCATATCAATCAGACCAGGTTGAATCGGGTTCAGCAGAAATACGGACAATTTCAATTGATATGGACGCTTCGGTTATAAAAACACAATCCGAAGAACCATTCAAGGAGGAAGCCGGAGGGATTGACCTGACGAATGCAGAAATAATTGTTTCAATCGGCAGAGGAATTGGAAAAGAGGAAAACTTATCAATTGTAAACACTCTTGTGGATGCATTAGGAGCTGAATTGGGTTCTTCCCGTCCAATCGTTGATTCCGGTTGGCTCGAACCATCCCGGCAAATTGGAAGCTCCGGACAGAATGTAGCCCCGAAAATGTATCTTGCCCTGGGAATCTCGGGTGCCATTCAGCATGTAGTAGGGATGAAAGGATCAAAAAATATTGTCGCAGTAAATAAAGATCCTGAAGCACCGATTTTTGAGATTGCTGATTATGGAATTGTTGGAGATATCCTTGAAATTATTCCGAAACTTTCGGAAGCTATTCAAGCCGCAAAAAATTAATGTCTGAAAGGGAAGTCCTTGAACTGGATGTCCTGTTTGTTGGCGCGGGTCCTGCTAGTTTAGCTGGCGCCATTCATCTTCAAAACCTGCTGAAAGAAACAGGGAATGAAGCCAGCATTGCAATAATAGAAAAAGCGGGAGAGATCGGGGCACACTCATTATCCGGCGCTATTGTTGATCCCCGCACCCTGCAGGAACTTTTTCCGGATTTTGACCAGCAGAATATTCCCTTTGAATCTGAAGTAACTGAAGAATATCTTTATTATCTAACCAAAACAAGGAAGTTTTCATTTCCATTTATTCCAGCGCCAATGAGTCATCATGGTTGTTATATAACTTCCCTGGGGAAATTGACGCGATGGCTGGGGGATAAATGTGAGAACAATGGTATTGATATTTTCTGTGGATTTCCTGGAACGGAGCTTCTTTATGAAGGCGATCGGGTAATCGGCGTACGGACAGGGGACAGGGGTATTGACAAAAATGGGGAGAAAAAACCTCAATATGAAGCGGGAGCAGAAATACATGCAAAAGTCGTTATTCTTGGGGAGGGAACCCGGGGAAGTTTGACAAAACAACTCATTCAGCGTCATGATCTCATGAAAGGAAAAAATCCCCAGGTTTGGGCGATTGGAGTTAAGGAGCTTTGGAAAATGCCAGCGGGAACCGTCCAGCCGGGTTATGTAGCGCATACCATGGGATTTCCCCTTGGACATGATATCTTTGGCGGAGGATTTTTATATGGGATGCAGGATGATATCTGGGATTTAGGTTTGG
>CAJXJG010000203.1 GCA_913054425.1 uncultured Fidelibacterota bacterium | reverse complement strand
GCCCGGGTGGTGAAATTGGTATACACGCTAGCTTCAGGAGCTAGTGATCGCAAGATCGTGCTGGTTCGAGTCCAGTCCCGGGCACTTTTAAAATTCAAATATATTATCACTCCATTCTAAGTAATGAATATCGTATTAATTGAACCTTATTTTACAGGATCACACAAAAACTGGGCTGTTGGTCTACAAAAACATAGTTCCCATACCATTGAACTACTCACATTGCCAGGATCATTCTGGAAATGGCGCATGCATGGTGGAGCAGTTACTCTTGCAAGAATGTTCATGGAATCCGGATTGTCTCCTGATCTCATCCTTGCAACAGATATGTTGGATGTATCAACATTTCTTTCATTGACACGAACAAAAACAGCTAAAATACCAAACTGCATTTATTTTCATGAAAACCAACTTTCTTACCCTTGGTCACCAACTGATAGAGATGTCCAGACAAAAAGAGATATCCATTACGGATTTATTAATTATATTTCAGCACTTTCAAGTGATATCGTGTTATTTAATTCTCATTATCACATGGATTCATTTTTAAATGAAATTCCTGTAATGCTCAAAAGTTTTCCAGATCATAATGAATTAGATAGTATTCATAAAATAAAAGACAAAAGCAAGGTGCTTTATCTTGGTTTGGATCTCAATCGATTTGATAAATATAAAACGAAACAAAAGAACTCCATCCCCATTATTCTCTGGAATCATCGTTGGGAATATGATAAAAACCCTGAGGACTTTTTTCATGTACTTGAAGTTCTTGCAAATAAGAACCTTGATTTTAAAATTGTTATATTAGGAGAGAATTTTAAGGAAAAACCTGAAATATTTCTAAAATCAAAAAAGAAGTTTACAGAACAAATTATCCATTTTGGATATGCAAAAAGTTTTACAGAATATGCAAAATGGCTCTGGAAAGCCGATATACTTCCGGTGACTTCACACCATGACTTTTTTGGATCGTCAATAATGGAGGCAATTTATTGCGGAGTATTTCCAATACTCCCAAAGCGATTATCCTATCCTGAATTAATTCCGGAAAAATCTCATGGAGAAATATTATACAACAATTCCGATAAGCTGGTGGAAAAGATTGAATCAATCATGAGCAATAAACCCATCATTGAACGTAAAGAATTACAAAAGATATCTTCCAAATATGATTGGAGAAATATTATAAAACTATATGACGATATTTTTGAAGGAATTGTACGTTAATTACTTTTTTTCTTAGAAAAAAAATGGGATTATCAGATGATATTTACAGAGTCAATGAAAACGATTTCACAAGCATACCCGGACAATTAAAACCACCCAATTCTCTTCCTTCATACGTAAGAATATTGGGTAAATAGTCCTTGTTTTTTCCTACTGCTTCCAGTTCCGATCCAAAAAACCTGTAAATGGTATCATCAAAACGCATGGTTTCTATTGGTGCTTGAATTTCACCATTTTCTACCCAGAAACAAGCATACCTGGTTAAACCGGTAACTCTTCCACCAATGTTGTCACTCCAATTCAAATAATGCAGGTTTGAAAGATACAATCCTTTATCCAGTTGTTTTAAAACACTGGATTCATCCAAGTCACCTTCGCGAACAACAGGTGACCTCAGATATTCTTCATCATTTGCGAAATTGGATTCCTTATTATATTCCTTTGCTGAGCGGGAATTTACAAGTGTGTTTTTAAGTTCGCCCTTTTCAATTAATGGCAGGAAATCGGATGATATTTCACCTTTTTCATTAAATTTTGGTACAATTCCACTACGAAAATCTTCTGATAAATTGAACAGTGGTGACAATTTCAATTCATCATTTCTCATTTTACATAATGAACTACTGCCTTGATGTATGCAGGATTCACTAATTCCATTCCATGAAAACATTCCTGTGAATTCTGATACAGCGGCTGGAGTAAACCAGGTTCTATAGTCTCCCCTCTTTATTTTTACACTGGGACGATTCATTATCTCTAATTTATGAATAGAATCCAAAATATTTTTCTCATACGCATTTTGATCCCAATCCGTACCTGCAAAGTTTCCTTTTACCATTTTATGATCCGGGGTCACTAATGAATAATCCAAAGAATATGTTTCCGTCTCAAACCAGTGTTTCTGTCCTACTGAATTTGCATTTCCACGATAAATTTTACCTGTTGCCCAGATTCCAACCAAATCTACATCCTGAATCGGAGGAATCAGTGCGTCTACTGCTTCTTCAAATGGAAGAGGATTTGATTCATTAATTTCTCTACTAGATCCTTTATTTTCAGGTAAAACAATAAAGGGATCTTCAGGTAACTGTGAAATTTCCTCTCTTAATCTGCTCAGTTCTTCTTTACCAACAATGCAGTTTTCAGAAAAGGATTTCTGAAAAGTAAAACTGCCGCGGCAGGAACGATTATTGTCAATTAGATTCAAACTCAGGGAAGCATCGTTTATAATACCTGTTTGGCGAACTTTTGCATCATTCAATCGAATAAACTGACTGGCTTCGCCACCAAAAGATATTATCAGGTGCTCACTGTTATTTAACTGACCAATTATATAGTCACAAAATTGATTAAATAAATGTTCCATCTGTTATGCTCCTCCAAATATTTCAACATTTTTAAACAACGCTACAGGTGAAGCGTGACCAACACGAATGATTTGATTTGGCTCTCCTTTACCGCAATATGGAGTTCCATACATCCCAAAAGTATCTTTATCTCCAACCATTTTCAGATTATTCCAAAATGTTTTACTGATTCCCCGGTAATTTGGGTTACGTAATGTTTTTGTAAGTTTTCCGTTTTCTATCATCTGTCCATATTCACAACCAAATTGAAACTTGTTCCGGTAATCATCTATTGACCAGGATCGATTACTTTTCATATAAACACCGCGTTTTATAGAAGAGATTATCTCTTCAAAAGATGATTCTCCATACTCAAGGTTTAAATTTGCCATTCTATCAATAGGAGCCCGATTCCAGGCACTGGCGCGAAAGTTTGCAACTCCGGGCAATCCAGTTCTAAGTTGACTCTCCATTCCACCCAGCCCTCTCAATAATATTCCGTCTTTGATTATGTATTCTTTTTCTGCTTTCAATCCTCCGTCATCGTAGCCATACGATGCAAATTCTCCTAACATGGTGGGGTCAAACGTGATATTCATGAGATTAGAACCATAACGAAGTGATCCAAAATCAGATAACTGAACAAAACTCCATCCTGCATAATTTCGTTCATCTCCCAAAATTCTGTCTATTTCAGTTGCATGTCCTACACTTTCATGAATCTGAAGCATCATTTGGTCCGGCGCTAATACCAAATCCATTACTTCAGTTGGGCATTCTTCAGATTTTATCAACTCAACAGCTTCTTCTCCTATTGTCCGTGCAGCTCGAATAATTTCGTCCGTTTTCTCAAACACCTCAGAACCTACCTGGCGGCTATATCCACGGGAACCAGCATTCGTCCTGGTTTGAAAGATTGTCCCATCACTGGCAGTGGCGGACATATCAAATGTAATTAAATTAAAATCCTGATTTATATCACTTCCATTCGAGCTGACTATTTCTTGTTCAGTTTCAACAATTCTTGCCAAAGCGCTGACACTTATGACTTCATTTGAGACTTTCAAAGCATTATTTATCTGAAAGAGTAAAGTATTTAAATCACTTGGAGATATTGAATTTAATGGCTTTTCCCTGGGTGAAGTGTACTCACCCTGAAATGAAGGACGTGCT
>CAJXJG010000202.1 GCA_913054425.1 uncultured Fidelibacterota bacterium | reverse complement strand
TAGATTCAGCTTCTCGCAAATTCATTCGTTCATGAATGGTTCGAATCATTCGGCTGAGAGCCGTACCAAACTGGTCTGTCAACTGCTCACCTACTGTCCGCACTCGACGGTTCCCAAGATGATCAATATCATCTGTTCCACGATCACCTTTCCGCATATCTATTAAATAATTAATGACTTGAAGAATATCATCAATCGTTAAGACAGTATGGTCAATAGCTGCACCTACGTTAAACTGCTGATTCAGCCGGTATCGTCCAACCTCGCCTAAATCATATTTTTTCGGGCTAAAAAGCATCCTTTCAATAAATTTCTGGGCAGTTTCAAGAGTTGGTGGTTCACTGTTACGAAGTAACTGGTAAACAACTTTTAATGCCTCTTCAGTATTATGGGTAGGATCTTTTTCAATTGTATTTAGGATTAGCAAAGATTTGAAGTTTTTTTGTCCATCGACTAAATTTATTGATTTAACTCCAATTTCTTTTAATGAGTCAACCATTTCTTCTGACACTTCTTCCCCAGCTTCAAAAAATATCTCACCAGTTTTCGTGTCAACAATATCCTCGACAAGGGATGCACCAATATATTTCTTTTCTATATCTTTTAGACTTACTTCAATTATACATTGAAATGCTTTGAAAATATCCTTATTAGATGAGAAACCAAGTGTTCTCAACAACATAGTTACAGGAAACTTTCTTCGGCGATCAACAATGACAAAGAGACTGTCATGGATATCTGTCGTAAAATCAATCCATGTTCCTCTGATTGGAATAATTCTAGCCTGAAAGAGTTTTGTTCCATTTGGATGAATAGATTCATCAAAAAATACTCCTGGAGACCGATGAAGTTGGCAGACAACCACCCGCTCTGCTCCATTAATGACAAAGGTACCCTTTCCTGTCATAAATGGAATATTCCCAAAATAAACATCCTGTTCTATAGAATGGATAAACTTATTTCGATTCTCCTCATCCGTGATATGAAGAATTAATTTAACTCTTAGTGGTGCAGAATAGGTTACGCCTCTATCAATACAATCATCGGCGGTGTGTTTAGGAGTCCCTAAATAATAGCTTTTATATTCCAATACATAATTGCGATATGAGTCCTCCATAGGAAACACATTCCTAAAGACTTCTTCCAACCCAATATTTTGCCTTTCATCCACGGGAATATCTAACTGCAAAAACATTTCATAAGACTTAGTCTGAATATCCAATAAATCAGGAAGATCTAAATAAGATGGAGTTTTCTGAAATGAAACAGTTTTTTGAGAAATATTAGTTGTGGGCTCCAAAAGAACCTCCTTTGTTAATTATGAAACAAAAACTAAACCAAAAAATATTCTAAATCTTAAAGTCATTTTAATTCAACTGTAGCACCAGCTTCTTCAAGTTTAGCTTTGATCTCATCAGCCTCAGCTTGCGAAACACCTTCTTTAACAGGTTTTGGAGCAGAATCCACCAATTCCTTCGCTTCCTTTAATCCAAGACTTGTTATTGTCCGCACAGCCTTAATAACATTGATCTTTGCTTGACCTATTTCTGTCAGAACAACATCAAAACTGGTCTTCTCCTCACTTTCCTCAGATTCTCCACCACCTGCTGGCGCAGATGCGATTGCAACCGGTGCCGCTGCAGTTACACCAAATTTATCTTCTATTTCCTTTATTAACTCGGAAACTTCAATCATATTTGCTTCTTCAAGATAGGACAAGACATCCGCTCTATTAATTGCCATTAATTCACTCCTTACTTTTAACGTGTTATTAGAATTTCTTTTCTTTTAAACTTCTCAAAACACCAACAAATTCAGACATTGATGCATTTAATGTATTCACGAACATTGTTAAAGGACTTTTGAACATCGCCAAAAGTTGCGCCAGTGATTCTTCGCGAGATGGTAAAGTAGCAATGCGATTAAATTCATCACCCTGAAAAACCTCCCCTTCAAAGAGTATCCCTTTCACTGTGGGCTTTTTATGAGTTTTCGCAAACACCTTTAATATCTTTGCAGGAGCGATAGATTCGTTGTAGGAAATAGCCAGGGCAGTTGGACCGGATAGAAATTCCTCAACCCCTTCTAACTGATTATTTTGGACTGCTAATCTTATCAGGGTATTCTTTGCAACAGTAAATTCAACAGATGCTTTAAAAAACTGACTCCTTAATTCTGTAATACTGCTCACATCCAGCCCAAGATAATCAGTAAAATATATTGCTTTTGCTTTCCCTATTTTTTCCGTCAATATCTCAACCTGTGTTATATTATTTTTACTTGGCATAACAGTTACTATATGCTTGTGTGATCAATTTTAATCCCTGGACCCATAGTAGATGAAATTGTCATTTTTTTAAAATATTGTCCTTTCACCGAACTCGATCTGGCTTTCATAATTGCTTCATAAACAGTTTGAATATTCTGAACAAGCGCATTTGCTTCAAATGATACTTTTCCACACGGGACATGAATAATGCCTGTTTTATCTACTCTAAGCTCAATCTGACCGGCCTTTAACTCTTGTACCGCTTTACCAATATCCATTGTTACGGTTCCACTTTTTGGATTTGGCATCAATCCTTTTGGACCCAATATTTTTCCTAACTTCCCCAATTCAGGCATCATATCCGGAGTAGCAACAATTTTATCAAAATCTGTCCAACCATTTTTTATTTTTTCTATATATTCTTTATTTCCGACAAAATCTGCTCCAGCATCTTTTGCTTCTTTTTCTTTTTGACCCATTGTCAAGGCAAGAATTATTACTGTCTTACCAGTTCCATTTGGCAATCCTGTTGTTACCCTGATATTTTGATCCGCGTGACGTGGATCAACGCCAAGATTCATTGCCAAATCTACCGATTCATCAAAATTTTCACTTTTAAATAACTTAACCAGCTGAACCGCTTTTTCAAGTGAATAGGAAGCAGTTCTATCAAATTGTTCTATATTAACTGTTTTATTTTTTGGTTTACTCATAATTTTCTTAATCTACAACTTCAATCCCCATACTTCGTGCAGTTCCTCTAATCATATTTACAGCATTATCCAATGTGTTTGCATTTAAATCTTTAAATTTAATTTCCGCTATTTCTTTTAAATCTGCTAATGTAACCTCTCCAACTTTTTCCTTATTAGGTTCTCCGGATCCCTTTTCAAGTTTTGCAGCCTTAAGCAGAAGGGAGGAAGCAGGGGAAGTTTTTGTGATATAAGTAAAACTTCTGTCTCCATATACTGTAATTTCTACCGGGATTATCATTCCGGGCTGATCCTGAGTGGCAGAATTAAATGCCTTGCAAAATTCCATAATATTTACACCATGCTGGCCCAAGGCAGGACCCACAGGCGGGGCAGGGTTAGCTTGCCCCGCTGGAATTTGTAATTTAATGAACCCAATAATTTTCTTTGCCATAAATCCCTAACCTATTTTTCTAATTCAACCTGTAAATAATCCAATTCAATTGGAGTTGGCTTTCCAAAAAGACTTACGCTTACTTTCAATTTTTGTTTTTCGTTCTTCACCTCCTGGACAAAACCTGAAAAATCTAAAAAAGGACCATCTATGACCTTGATTGGATCTCCAACCTTAAAAGGTATAGAAGTTATCTCACGATCTTCTCCATTTTCCCCCACACCAATAATCCTACTGATTTCTTCCGGTTTTATCTGTTGTGGGGAACCTTTGGACCCAACAAAATTCATAACGCCGTCAATTCCTTAAATTCTATATTTTGCTTAATTAACAAGG
>CAJXJG010000201.1 GCA_913054425.1 uncultured Fidelibacterota bacterium | reverse complement strand
TGATGTTAGAAAAATAGAAAATGAAGAAACAACATTTTCCGCGTCGTTACAGGAGTCAGCACCAAGTATGAGTGCTGATTGGGGATCTTTATCAAACCTTTATATTGGTCCCCCCGCAAAATCATCTAGTGTTGGATATCATCTCAGTGCTAGTTTAGATGAATTTAGAACGTGGGGAGAACAAGTTAGTGATGCAAAATTTATTGAATTTGTAGAAAACCCAGGTATGTATGCGGGAAATACTTATAGTTCTTCATTACAAAATCTTCATGTTAGATTATCGTTTAATTTACCAGAAGATGTTCGAACACTTGGATATGTGACCAATACTACACCATATGAGAACAAATCCCAAGCTCCGACTTTGGCCACCATTGCTAGCAGTGCGGACAATGCAGATGGAATTGCATTTAGTGTTGGATCATCCCCCATGTATCAATTTAAGAGAAGTATTAGAACGGTCATTGAAAATTCATATAAGGTAGGGGCAAGTACACGAACTACTGATATGATACGAATTGCACCAGCACCACCGTTATCGGGATCGTTGAGTAGAACAGCAACGTTAACGTCTATTGATAAAAAATTCCAAACAAGTAGCATGGGATCAACCAATATAGATATATCTATATCACCATTAGATGCTGTGGACAGAGATGTTATTCGTTCGTTTGGTAATATAAATTTGGGCGATTATATTGGACGGCCCATTGATAGAAATGCTGATAATTATCCCTTATTAGATGATATTGAAAATACGTTTGTAAAGGATTTAGCACCAACAATAGATTATAATGCTTTTATTAGATTTTTTGATAAGTTTTTACATCTGTTTGGTGAAACTATAAAGGATTATTTCCCCGCTCGTGCTAAAATTACAGATGGAATTGTTATTCGTTCTCCAATTTTAAATAGAAATAAACTAAGAGGAAGAGAAACCATTAAGATAGGGGGAGAGAATACGCGAAGAACAAATAATGCTATTACATCTACTACTGATAAGGATGTGATTAGATCATTCGATCCGGTGCTTTCAATTAGTTCTTCTTTTGTAAATGAACTCCAAGCTGATTATTCTAGTATTGATTCAAGTTTGTCACTGTCAGATTATACTGGCGGAGCTACTGTTTCTAAAACGTTTATTGTATCGGTTGATGGATATGATCAAAGTGGGTTTAATTCTTTGAATGGTATTATTGTTCGACCTAATAAAGATCGAGATCTTACCCAATTAGGAAGTGGATTATTCCCTACGCCCCCGTCTTTACTGGCTGGCAATTCAACTGCAAGTTTGCTTTCTACCACACCTATTCAGAATGCCGTGTTGTCATTTGGACCAGTAGATGATTTTACACCGGATAATGTAGGCGCATATACTTATTTTGATCAATCTCATGGTCTTACTTATATTGATGCTATTAGACATACACCAGTTACACAGTCGTGGATGTCAACAGCACCGAATGTTGTTGGTAATTGGTCTTCTGGTACTTCTTATAATTTAGGAGATGTTGTTACACAACCAACAGGAACGAAATTATATCTTAGTGGATCGACATATAGTTCTGGAAGCAACTTGTCTCGCAATGGACAACAGTATGTATGTCAACCTAAAACGGATAGAACATCTGCATTTAAAAGTTTACATCCACCCCAACTTGATGGACACAATTGGGTACCTTTAAAATATAACAAAAAATGGTATCAAAGATTGGCTAGATTTGTATACGTTGGTAACGATACAGATAATATTTCTGTATTCAAAAATATAATAATTCCAGGCTTAACGGTAAGTGGTACGGGAGTGTCAGCTGGCACAACGATATCAAGTATAACAAATACAACTACTTTTGTAATGAGTGCGATCGCTGTGGCAGCTGGTACAGTTGATCTTACATTTACAGACAGCGATGGAAATTCTTTCGTGCACATTTGTACTACTACTCTTACTGGTAATGCTGCTGCCAAAAAAATTGTGACACATGTTGCAAGATATGATTCACTGCCAAGCGAATATACAAAAAAACACTTTATATTTTTTAGAGATAATTCAATTGGAGCTAGACGGAGAACATATGAGGGAACATTAAATACAGCAACTACAACCATTGATGTAGGACAACCATTTGAAGTGTTTGATATTAACGTTCAGACGATTCGGGTTGGTGGTACAGACCGTGCAAGTGGTGGTGGAGGAACACCCCCAATACCTCCAATAGATGAGGAGTTTAACGGAGGCGACACGCGGGAACCAACTAGACCACCACGGGACGATGGAGGTACGCGCGACCGTCAGGAACCAACTAGACCACGGGATGACCGAACCCCGCGGCGCGGTCGGGAATCAACTAGACCACCAGATGAGGGGTTTAATGGAGGCTTCGGCGATGACGGAGACTTCGGCGATGAATATTTCGGAGAATAGTTCGTTCGGACAGCTTTAATTGAAAATCTTTTAAAATGAAATTAGATAATACTTATATTAGAACCCGTAGGAGACATTAAATATGGCATATCTTGACAATACTGTAATTACAGTTGACGCTGTTCTCACCAAAAAGGGTAGAGAACGATTGGGACAGGGAAGAGACGCTTTTAATATTACAAAATTTGCAGTATCCGATGATGAGATTGATTATTCATTATATAATACCGCTCACCCATTAGGATCAACATATTATTCAAATATTATTGAGTCGATGCCTGTTTTAGAAGCAATTCCAGACGAATCCCAAACAATGCGTTATAAATTAACATCTATGACTGTGGGACTCAAGAGACTTCCAGTACTTGCTGGAGCAGGAGTGCAAACTTCAATAACATTAGATTCATTGACGGAAACACACACCATTTCACCATCAACTGTAGTGCATGCAACGGCCGGGGGAACTATCGATCCCTCCACCACTCTTGATGAGATTCAAGGATATACTGTAATTCTATTCGATGAAGAGGCTGCATATATTGAAGTTCTGGTCGGCCTGGCCGCCTCTGCGAATTATCAAACTCAATCTGATGTTGCAGTGAGTCCTCTTATTAATTTTTCATCAACTGTTGTTAAAGCTGGACATGAATTTTTAATTAGGCCAAAGGAAGTAACTGCACAGAGAAATACAAAAATTACAATTTTTGGTAATGAATCTGGAGTTACAAAAACAATGTCACTTACGATTAATCCCACAACTTAATGACTATTTTAAAATAAACTAACTTGAGGTAAAAAATGGCCCAAATTTACAAAAGGATTACCGCAGATGATAGAAGTTTCATTTCACAAGAATCGACTACAGGATTGTGGAGCGGAGATACAGGATCGTTAAGTACCCTTTATACTTCGGATACTCAAATAGCAAAAGCTAATTCAAAATATTTTGTTGATGTATATAATACAGACCCAGCGACCACATCATCCGCTGCTGTTCAATTTTCACTAGGATATGGCAATCGCTTTGGATCGGGTTCTCCAACGTTAACTCAACAAAATACATCAACGCGGTCTGCTCAAGCTGTTTATCTTCAGTTAAAGAATTTACTTTTAGATCCAACTGATACACAATTTACCTTTGCTAGTTCTGCAACATCTAATCAAATTTATGCTATTGTTATTTCAAGAGCTCGTTATAAGGGGTATGTTGATTCTGGTAATTGGCAACTTACTCTGAGTGGCTCGAATGGAGCTTTCCACTTTATTGATGATAGTTCACAAACTCTTGGAACCAAAAGATCGTTTGCAAAAAATGGATTAGTTTTCAACGTTGCTTCTGGTTCTCTTAC
>CAJXJG010000200.1 GCA_913054425.1 uncultured Fidelibacterota bacterium | reverse complement strand
CTGAGCATCAGAAATTTTAAAAAATAAATCGAGCAGACTTTTTACGAGACCATCAGAATTAACTGTCTGGTAAACGGAGGACAAATGAACGACCTTGACTTGGTTTTAAATTTGTTGTAAATAATTTTTGATTTACTCTAAAGTATTTTGGAAATGATAATGAACAAAACTTACCAAACAAAAAATTTTTAAAAATATTCAATTCTTTTCATATGAAAAATAAAAAAAAAATAAAAAAATTATATGATTCTTCTAAGGATGGATTATCAAGTGAATTATACTCTTTTGAAAAAATTAAAGGGTTTTGCCATGAAAAAAATGATACCAAAGCCTATGGAAGGTTTAATGGTAAAACAGTTATAATTACAGGCGCGAAAGGAGATTTTGGGCAGGTATGTTCTAAGAGAATGGCCGAGGAAGGTGCAAATATAGGTTTTTTGGATATTCTTGACACAGAGTCTTTAGCAATACAATTTAAAAAAGAATATCCTGATCAAATATTTCATTCTTTTCAAGTTGATATTACAAAAGAAGATCAAGCTATTAAAATTTCAAATAAGATTGAAAAAAAATTCAAAAGAATTGACCATTTATTTAATAATGCAGGATATCAGGGTGATTTTTCTAATACATTAAATTATGCGGTCGAAGATTTTAGAAAAATTATAGATATAAATGTGACAGGTGCCTTTATTATGCTCAAAACAATCTCAAATATTATGAGTAAACAAGAACCTCGTGGTGGTTCAATTGTTAATACGGCATCAATGGCTGGAATTGGTGCTACTCCTAATATGATAGCCTATTCTGCAAGTAAAGCAGCTGTAAAGCATATGACAGTTATTGCTGCAAAAGATCTCGCTCCATTTGATATAAGAGTTAACAGTATTTCTCCAGCATACATTGGGCCTGGATTCATGTGGACAAGGCAAGTTGAACTTCAAGCAAAAGCTGGATCTGTATATTTTAGTGAAGATCCTGAGCAAGTAGCTTCTCAAATGGTTAATTCTGTTCCCATGAGACGATATGGATCTATAAATGAAGTAATTGGACCTGTTTTATTTCTTTTATCTGATGACTCTTCTTATCTTACGGGAATAGATATAAAAATTACTGGTGGGGATTAATTCTAAAAAAGAAAATTTTATAATGTCTAATTTTTTTGATCGTTTCTCATTGTCGGGTAAAAAATCTCTTGTAACTGGAGCTTCTAAAGGTATAGGGGAGGTGATTGCAAAGGTCCTTGCTGAAGCAGGTTCAGATCTAGTTATTGTTGGAAGAGACAAAAAGGGTCTAAATAATACACAACATTTTGTTAAAAAGTTAGGGCGAGATTGCTTGATAATCAGTTCAGATCTTTCTCAAAAAGAAGGCCCAGAGAAAGTTGCGAGAAGGGCTTTAGATTATTATGGAACTATTGATGTACTTATTAACAATGCAGGTGTAACTTTATTGGATAGTATATTGTCTACAAATATTGAAGATTGGGAAAAGGTTCAAGCTACGAATTTACGTGCTCCATTTATGATTGCAAAAATTTTAGCACCAAAAATGATTGAACAGCGAAGTGGCAAAATAGTGAATATCTCTTCCCTGGCAAGTGAATATGCATTGGAAAATCATATTGCCTATAGTGTTTCAAAAAGTGGTCTTAACATGATGACAAAGGCAATGACTGCGGAATGGACTCGATACAATATTCAAATTAATTCAGTATGTCCAACTGTTGTAATGACTTCAATGGGAGAATTAGCATGGGGTGATCCTGAAAAAAGCGCACCAATGCTGGCTAAAATACCTCTAGGTAGATTTGGCCAACCAAGTGAAATAGCTGATTTGGTATTATTTTTAAGTTCTAATGCTTCAGATTTTATTTGTGGTCAAAGTATCTTTATTGATGGTGGTTTTTCAGTAATGTAAAATTAAGATTTTTGAAAGGTGTACTAAGAGTAAATTAAATCTCCAAAAAATAAAGTATATGCCGTGTTTTCACGGTACCCCTACAAAGAAGAAGAATCGATGATAAATTCTTATATGTAAAGGATATGAATGTCCACAGATCAATTATTTTTGGGGATCGACAGTGGGACCCAAGGCACGAAAGCAATTGTTTTCAGCACCACACTAAAGAGGGTAATTTCAGAAGGTTATGCTTCGCATGACTTGATTGAAAATGATGTAGGTAAAAAAGAACAGGAGCCTTCCTGGTGGATCAAGGCATCTACTAAGGCGATCTCAAAAGCATTGGAGGGAGTCGGTTCTTCAAAAGATGTGAAAGCGATTGGAGTTTCCGGACAGCAGCAC
The DNA here is from genome assembly GCA_913054425.1 of uncultured Fidelibacterota bacterium. GTDB lineage: Bacteria > Fidelibacterota > Marinisomatia > Marinisomatales > UBA8229 > UBA8229. Next base: position 1,484 of record CAJXJG010000200.1, on the reverse strand, counting down.
GGGATGACACCTCTCGATGCAGAAGGCCATATCATCCGACCGGCCAAGCTCTGGTGCGATACAGAGACCGTGTCTCAGTGTGAAGAAATCACGCAAAAGTTAGGGGGGCCTGAGAAAGTAATTGACATTATTGGAAATTCAATTGCCGCAGGCTTCACCGCTTCTAAAATCCTCTGGATGAAACAAAATGAACCTGAAAATTACCAACGTTTGGCAACGGTTCTCCTCCCTCATGATTACATCAACTACTGGCTCACCGGAGAGAAAAAGACTGAATACGGAGACGCGTCGGGCACCGCTTATTTTGATGTTAAGAACAGAACATGGGCCCCTTCTATTTTGCAAGCTATTGATGATTCTGGAAAGCTGAATGACTGTCTTCCTGAATTGATTGAGTCTCAAGCTCCGATAGGTATCATCACGTCAGAAATTGCCAAGCAGTTCCATTTGTCACCCGACGTGATCGTTTCTTCCGGAGGAGGCGACAATATGATGGGAGCCATCGGAACCGGGAATGTGTTTCCAGGGGTGGTCACGACCAGCCTCGGAACTTCAGGCACGATTTATTCCTGTGCCGATAAACCGATCATTGATCCCAAAGGAGAGTTGGCTGCTTTTTGTTCAAGCAGTGGTCACTGGTTACCTTTGGTCTGCACCATGAACGTGACTGTCTCGACGGAATTGACCCGCACCCTCCTGGGTCTGGCTATTGAAGATATGAATCAAAAAGCAGCATCGGCCCCGGTAGGTTCAGGAGGCCTCACACTCCTTCCATATTTCTATGGAGAGCGAACTCCATCATTGCCCAATGCCAAAGCGGTGCTTTACGGCATTACAGGAGTAAATTATAATTCAGAGAATCTTTGCCGTGCGGCCATGGAAGGAGCTACTTTAGGATTGCGTTATGGTTTGGATGTACTCCGCCAACGAGGCATTGTGCCTCATGAAATCCGTTTGGTCGGAGGAGGTGCCAAAAGTGCGCTTTGGCGTCAAATGGTTGCTGATACCTTCGACTGCACCGTGGTCTGCCCGGAATCATCTGAAGCTGGAGCTATGGGAGCTGCCCTGCAGGCGATGTGGTGTTATAGAAATGAAAAAGAAGGGGCCACTTCTTTAGAAGAAATCACCCAACAATACATTTTCCTAGATGAATCGACTAGAACCGATCCGCAAAAAAATTCTGTAGATCAATACAGGGAAATTTATCAACATTATTTGAAACTGAACGAAATCATGACTCCGCTTTTAAATTGATATTAAAAATAATGGTAGTACGAAGAAATATAGGAGAATCCAATATTTACCAGAACTAGGTTTAGACTACAATTTGGTAAATGGCTCTGCTTATACCTAAATTTATTCTTCTGTTAAAGTAATTGAATCCTCAAGTTCTGGTAGTTCCTGCATCTCAACCAAGCCGGTGTACAGCACTTCATCAGTAACCTGACTTACGCTCATTCCAGTACGCTCTGACATAGCCACGA
>CAJXJG010000199.1 GCA_913054425.1 uncultured Fidelibacterota bacterium | reverse complement strand
GGTTCTTTTCCTGTTCGTTTCTCTGGCTTTTTCGGTGGATAAAGGGATGAAAGAATACAAAAGAAATAATTTTGATGAAGCCAGGAAATATTACGAAACTGTTCTTGAGGAAAGACGGGATGACCCAGCTGCCAATTTTGGATTGGGAGTTTCAGCCTACCAGCAAGGTGATATTAAATCAGCCATGGATGCTTTTGGTCGTATAATTAGAGATGATGAGCAAGGATTAAAAGCAAAATCTTATTACAATATGGGGAATATTCTCTATGACCAGCAGAGGCCCGAAGAAAGTCTTGCGTTTTTTAAAAAAGCATTGGAGTTAGATCCCGACGATACAGATGCAAAATTCAATTACGAGATTCTCAAATACCGTTTGCAGTCCCAGAAACAGAACCAGCAGGATGACAAGGGAAAAGATTCGGACGATCAGGAAGAATCCCACCAAAGTAATCAGGAAAAACAAAATTCGGAAGAAGATAAATCCCGGCAACAATCTGAAGGAGAAGAAAAGGAAAAGTCAAAAAATAATCAAGGAGAGAAAGACCAAGAGCAGGAGAAGAAAGAACAAGAGCAACAACAAAGATCTGAAACCCAAAAAAGTGAGGAAGAAAGGGATAATCAGGATCGCATGAATGCTCAAGCCATTCTGGATGCGTTAAAGGATGAGGAAAAAATCCTTCAAAAGCGTCAGATTGCACGAGCAAAATCCAAAAAAATGGAAAAGGATTGGTAATGATTAAAATTCCATCTTCAATTTTATTATTGACAGTCTGTTTTGGATTAAATTCCTACGCTTTTGCTGTAAAAATTACTGTGTCAGTAGATGAAACCACCATTAGTCAAAGTGATGTGTTTACATTCAGGATAGAGACAAAGGATGCAGAATCGAATCCCAAAGTCGATATTACACCTCTGTTGAAAAACTTTTCAGTTGTAAGTGGTCCAAGCCAACAGACCAGCATGTCCTGGATAAATGGAAAAATGCAGACTTCCCGTAGTTTAACCTGGACCTTAGTTCCCATCAATACCGGAACATTAATCATTCCATCATTGTCCGTATCCGTAGGTACGAAATCCTTTCGGACAAAAATCATTCGAATGATGGTAACTCGGGGAAAACAATCAACTGCAGCGAACGACCTTTTTCTTACGGCGGAAGTGGATAAATTGGAAGTATATCCGGGAGAGCAGATAACAGTTACCTATAAATTATTTACGAGAGTAAACCTGTCTATTGAAGATTTTGATATGCCAAAGTTTGTAGGATTTTGGGTTGAGGAGTTGTTTGCTCCAAACCGTATAGAATTTCAGAAGATAAACTTAAAAGGTGTTCAGTATAATGTAGCCCAATTGTATTCCGCGGCTCTTTTTCCAACGAAGACAGGAGAGCTTTTTCTTGACCAAATGAAGGTGAAATGCAATGTTACTGTTAAAAATAAAAACCGGCGCAGGAGTATCTGGGATGATCCTTTCTTTGATTCATTCTCCCGTCAGCAGACTATCACTAAGGTTCTTCTCACAGATAAAACTTCGATAAATGTTAAACCGTACCCGGAGGGAAAACCGGCGGATTTTACCGGGGCTGTGGGGTCGTTTACTTTATCTGCATCTGCAGATATGAGGTCGGTCAAGGTAAATGAGGCCATTACGATTAAAGTGAGGTTACAGGGAACTGGGAATATCTCTATGTTTAGTCTTCCAGAATTTGAATTCCCCTTATCTTTGGAGGTATTTCCACCTACTTCAACCATAAAAAAGGAACCATTCCGCGATGATATTACTGGATCGGTTTCCTGGGAATATATACTGATTCCACGACAAGAAGGAAAATTCATTATCCCCAGAATAGAATTACCATTTTTTAATACTGAAACTGGAGGATGGCACAGAACTACCACCCAACCAATTCAAATTTCAATATTACCCGGGAAAACTCCCAGGGTAGTCTCCTCAGGTTTGACAAAGGAGGAGATTGTTCTCCTTGGTAGTGATATTCGTTACATCCGCAGGGAAATTCCTAAGTGGGTGTACAGAAAATATTCAATTATTTCATTTGAAATTCTAACCCTTTATGGACTATCACTCATTTTCTTTATTTCACCGGGATTTATTAAAAATATACAAAGGAACAAAGGGGGGACTGAAAATATTCGTCGGTCCAAAAAAGCTTTGAAAACCGCCATGAAAGCGTTGAACAAAACGCAGGGAGATATTTTCTCAGATGCAGCTCGAATCCAGTACCGCTATTTGAAAGATAGATTTCTGTTGTCCACGGACAATCTTGATCCTTTAACTGTGAAATCACTTTTAGCACATAGTATTCAGGATGATGAATTGGAAGAACTGATTCAGCTTTTGAAGATTTGCGATACGGGACAATATTCTCCCGGGAAAAATGCCGTAGAAAAAAGTCTTATTGCCAATGTACAATCTTTATTAAAACGGATTGATGTACATGCATAATTGGATCTCGGTATTTATCATAAATATTGTTTTGTTAACAGCACAACAAGCTGAAACAGATTCATTGTTCATCCAGGCAAACCAGGCAATGGACGGACAATCTTATAGACAGGCAGTAATTAATTATGAAAAGATTTTACATATGGGAATTGAGCATCCGGATCTTTATTACAATCTTGGAAATGGGTATTACAGGATGGGTATATATGGTCAAGCGATTTGGGCGTATGAAAAGGGACTCCAATTTACACCTCGTGATCCAGACCTGAATTTTAATCTTGATTTGACAAACACGACGGTTCGGGACAGGATTGAAATTCCGGAAACATTTTTTATGCTGGAATTTTACCGATCGATAAAAAATATGTTTACTATCCATGATTCCATTTTTCTAGGATCATTCCTTCTGGTCATTTCGGCATTATTGTTTGGTGTTGATAAATTGCATTGGCTGAGAATTCCATTTCAATCACGAATTATCGGCAGTTTAATTTTTCTTTCTGTTCTGGCTCATGGAATCAGCCTGGATAAGTACCTGGTTTTGTCAGATGTCAATGAGGGTATTATCGTTTTTAGGGAAGTTGAAGTCTTTTCTGCTCCGTTCCACCGTGAGGATGGAGTATTATTCAGAATTCACGAGGGTGTTAAACTGAAAATTAAACAAAAACAACCGAAGTGGATTGAAATTGTATTACTGGATGGGAAAAAAGGCTGGATTCAGTCCAAATCAGTTAGAGAATTATGAGAATAATTTTTTTACTTATTTCACTCTTGTTATGTATTGCTTTCAGCCAGGAACAGGATGAATCAATTGATCCAAATACTTTAATTGATTATAAGCCCAAATGGCCTATCATCGTTCATCCGCTTTTGGATAAGGAGAATCTAAAAAATGATGAGAATGTAAGAAACACTTCGGAGATTATAATAGAAGGATATCGTGTCCAGGTTTTGGTCACCCGGCATACGCAAAGTGCAGATAGTATCCGCACGGTTCTGTCTGATAAAATTGATGAGGATGTTTATATAACTTATGAAGTCCCTTATTATAAAATTCGTGTAGGGAATTGCGTTGACCGAAAACAAGCGGAGGAACTTCAGTTGAAATTGAGGGACCTTGGTTATTCTGCTGCCTGGATCATAAGGACCCGGGTGAAAGCCCCTGAACTTATCAGGGAATTTTAGTTAGTTCATCCGGGAATATCTTTTTTGGGATTTAGGTATTTTATATATTCACACCCCTGTTTTTTAAGGAAATTAGTCGGTTTTATTTGGGGCCATAGCTCAGTTGGGAGAGCGCCTGAATGGCATTCAGGAGGTCGTCGG
>CAJXJG010000198.1 GCA_913054425.1 uncultured Fidelibacterota bacterium | reverse complement strand
CTGAAACACCAGTTTTTCCCATGATTGGTGAATAATCCGGGCTCATATCACAAACACCAGTCCACTGGCGCAGAATTCGTAAATTACGTAAAAAAGGTAGCACAGTCATAGCACGATGGGTGCAACTTTGGATAAAATGATGGCCCGAGTTGTATGAATAACTTGGTTGCCGATCAATTTCCGCACCTATAAGTATCTCACCTTTTGCTGTTTGTGAAGCATATGTCAGCAAATCGGCTGTCATAACAATCGGTTTTAATTGTAGTGCATAGCGGTTAGTAACAAATGCTTGCAAGGGATGTGTACGGATGGGCAATCGCAGACCAGCCATTGATGCAATGGTTGTTACGTGACCACCAACAGCAGAAACCACGATTCCCGCAGAAATGGAACCTCGGTTTGTCTCAACACCAGTCACCCGGTCGCCATTCATAATTAGACCCCTAACTGCCGTTCGTTGATGTATATGTACCCCACGCAACATAGCCCCTTCAGCATAAGTCCAAACCACCCGATCATGGTGAGCGGTCGACCCACCGGGATGATAAGAAGCACCCATAATTGGCCAAATACCGCCGCCGCTCATGTCAAGTTGAGGACAGATCTTTTTTATCTCGTCTGGCTCAATATAAACCGTTTCGGCACCAAAGGCTTTATTGACTTCTGCTCTAGCGCGTTCTGTCCGTATGCCTGCTTCGCTATGAGCCATTGTTAGCAAACCCTTCTGTTTGTGTGTAATCTTACGGTTAGTCTCATTTTCAAGGCCGGCATAGAGTTCAACACTACGCTGATAAAATCGTACTGCTTCCGGGATACCGTAATTGGCACGGATAATCGCTGTGTTACGACCGGAATTTCCAGCACCAATATACTTGCGTTCGATTACCGCCACATTTGTAATTCCATGTCTCGTTGCAAGATAATAAGCTGTGGCGAGCCCATGACCACCTCCGCCGATTATGATTACATCATAACTGGCATTAGGTTCTTTCCATTCAAGATGGACGGTTCTTTCTATATTTTCATTCATTTCATACGATTCTCAAGAGCAATGGCATAAGGTCCTGGAGTTAAAAACAATATCCGGTCTTCTTCGAACCATAATTTCACTGGAATATCGGCTACCGCCCCCTGGGCAAAGGCCGGTCTCTTTTGGGGCAATTCCCATTCGCAACAACGCTCCAGAAATTCCAATCCAACATCAGCAGAAATCCAAGCGCCAGTAAAACCCGTGTCTGAAACGATAATGCTGTGGGGATCATCTAAAAATTCAGAATTAATTTTTTCCAATACTAAGACTTCATCCAATGCTAAAGGCAACACAAGAGAATCTTTTGGCCAATTAGCCGTATTTATCGCTTCAGGGGTTGCCACGACACGTGTTGCAGGGAATACTTTAAATGCGGGCACGGGCCCCCTCGGGATCATAGAATGGTGTAGAAACGCGGTAGGCTGGTCGCCCATCAATTATGACTTCTTTAGGGAGTTCATTATTGAAAAATTCCAGCCAACCCAGCATTACAGATTTATTTATTACATGAGAAAATCCACTTGATGTCACATATCCTGCATATTCATTTTTCTTCCATATAACCGCACCTTCATTAGGAGGTGAACCATCCTGTTCAAAACCTACAAGTTGACGATTGAGAGGAATTTTATTGGTGCGTAAGATTGACTGCTTTCCGATAAATTCCGGTTTTTCAAGTTTGACTGCCCAATTGTGATTGATACGTCGTGGTGTTGAATCGAAGTCAGTGTCCTGACCAACGATTATATGTCCCTTTTCCAAACGAAGTGTAAGTAGTGTTTCTATGCCATGAGGTTTGATTCCCAGATCTGATCCCAATTTGAGCAGGCTACGCCATAGCGACACCGAATCTGAAGTTGCGTGATGCAGTTCAAAAGATGTTTCTCCAGTAAAACTCAAACGAAAAATCCTACATTCTACTCCTGCAACCATAACAGTTTTGTGATGTAGAAAATTTGGCGGATCATCCAGCCCAGCACGGCCCAGCAATTTTTTTGAAAGAGGCCCGGTCACATTGATCGCCCCTAGAGACATAGTTTGATTGAGTAAACGAACATCTAACCCCCAAAACTCTGCCCAATCTCGCACCCATAACTCACAAAATGTAGAACCTCCACTGGTAAAGGTCAGGTTAAAACGGGTTTCTTCATCACGACAAATCATACCATCGTCCAAGACATATCCTCTTTCATCCAATAAAAGCGCATAGCGTGAGCGTCCCGGTTTTATTGTTGAAACCTTGGTAGGATAAAGACGCTCCAGAAGTTCCAAGGCGTCAGGCCCGGAAACTAGCATCTTACCCAAAGTACTAACATCGCACAGCGAAACAGCTTGACGTACCGCCCAATACTCTTCTAAAATATTTCCATAGTTCCATGGACGCCACCATCCTCCAAACCGTTCCATACGTGCGCCTAATTGCCTGTGCTCTGCATCGAGGGAAGTTCGTGGAGTGGTATGGTGATAGGAACCAGCTGCCATTTCTCCTATGGTTAATTGGCGATTGACTGGTCGTGCCGTGAATGGTGGCTGCAATTTCTCTCCTTTATCAGCAAGAAAACTGCGGATATATGGTAAACAAATTCCACCTTGGCAAGTACCGGTTCCAGCAAGCGTACCCCGTTTTAAAAGTTCAAGCTCATAAAAACCCAGGTCCCTGACAGATTCCAGGTCTTCTACAGTCACATTGGCACAATGACATACCGTACCAGCTTTTGGGCATGGCGGGATATCTGCTTCTCTTGCAGCAGCCCCCACGGCACGTACAGCCATATCATGTCCCATACGTACCAATGTATCACGTGGATATAAACCCAGCCCTATTGAAACTGAATCACACTTAATCCGATTTTCAATACCATTTTCATTGATAACCACAATGGCCTCTACGCGCTCATTGCCTTCGAAACGAATCAGTTCACCAACTACCCGTTCAGCATCAAGTCCTTCAGGTTGCGTACCGATGGCCACGATATGGTTCATTTTAACCCCAGCAGCAGCGAGTTTTAACGCTGCCCGTGCGGTTAGAATTCCCGCCAAATGATTACCAGGAACAACCGGATGGATCTCAGCAGCGCCAGAGGCCACAATAATTTCTTCGCGAGGATGAACATGTAGCATACCATCTTCAGTTCTTGCAACAACGAGCGGCCCAGGGTAAATACCAACCACCTCTTGCCCCGCCTGAGCATCAAGCGTTACTATTTTTTTATCTGTGTGCGCGAACTCAGAAGCAGCATTCTGGCCAGATTTGCCCATGCCAATCACCACCACATCACAGTAAATATTGCGAGCAATGACTCCTGGTTCTTGCCAGTCATCCCTTGACATTAAAGGAGCTCCATCTGGTGGATGGCTTTCAATTAACATACCTTTACGAGCCAAAACCTGACAAGTACGGACATAAGAAATTCCGTCTATGGTAGCAATACAGTGGGGACAATCCCCAGCGAGGCACAAACATCCTCCACCAGTGGGATGGATACCTGATCGCTGAAAAGCAACAAGTACACTATCCCCTTCTTTAAATTGAATAGCTTTACCATCATATGTGAATTGACGTGATATATTTTTGATGTTCATATTAATACTAAAAGTAATGACTTGTGTCTATCCTTAATATTAAAAACCTTCTGCGTGACTATTTTTTCTAGGATCGCCGCAACCGTAGCATGTACCATTTTTATCAATGAATATACCTTCAAATACAGCATGATGCCAGTTCCAAGGATTTCCCGGGCCATGGCGGTCAATGAGGGTCACATGGTGCCCTGCCTTTTGC
>CAJXJG010000197.1 GCA_913054425.1 uncultured Fidelibacterota bacterium | reverse complement strand
ATTGGTTAATTGAAGCGTCACATCTGCATCTTCCGCAGCATAAAATGCTGTTTTGTCTAATTCAACTTCAGCCATGCTGATTTGATTTCTACCAGTACCGATTAACTCCTCAATCGGTACCATTTTATAGTTCAGAAATTCAAGAGCAAGTTTGTCTAACTTATACGACCTGGTTTCAGGGCTGAAAAGATGAGCGGCAAGCATGGTGTCAAAAATAATTCCCCGAACATGTACTCCATAGCGCTTATAAATTAATGCGTCATATTTTATATTTTGACCTGTCTTTGGTATGGCCGGGTCTTCCAGCACGGGTTTTACAGCTTCCAAAATTACTGAAATCTCATCCTTGCCAAAATGGGTGTCCTTTTTATCCTTATAAACCACCGGAATGTAAACACCCGCCTCCGGTTCAGTTGAAAAACTAAGTCCCACGATTTCTGCTTTCATGGGATCAACCGAAGTGGTTTCTAAATCAAGAGAAAGCAAAGTGCCTTTTTTTATTGATGCAGTAAAAGATTCCAAAGATTTCTTATCAGTGATTGTTTCATATTTTTTTTGACTTGTTTTTTCCTTGGTTTTTTGATCAGCGCTCATTTCATCTAATTGTTTTACCAATCCAAAAAACTCAAACTCCTGGAAAATGTCCCGTAACGATTTTGTATCAAACTCACTCAGGATAAGGTCGGATAATTCACAGTCCAATTCAACCTTGGTATCAATCGTCACCAATTCTTTACTCAGGAGCGCTTCTTCTTTGCACTCCAGCAGTCCATTCCGAATTCGTTTATTCGTATTTTTTTCAGCATTTTCCAGCGCATTTTCAAGGGATCCAAATTCAAGGATTAATTTTTTTGCGGATTTCTCTCCCACTCCCCGTACGCCGGGGACGTTATCTGAAGAATCTCCCATAAGTCCCAGAAAATCAATCATTTTTTCCGGAGGAACTCCCCATTTTTCTTCAACTCCCTTTGAATCATAAATTCGAGTATCCATGAATCTTCCACCGGGTGTATACAAGAACACATGATCATTCACAAGCTGCATAAAATCTTTATCACCGCTTACTATAAAAACATCCATCCCGCCTTTCGATCCTTCCCGAGCTAAGGTACCGATAATATCATCCGCTTCGAAACCGGGCTTGGACAATGTAATGATTTGCATGGCATTGAGCAAATTCCATAAATGTGGAAGTTGCGTTACCAATTCATCCGGCATTTTTTCTCTTGTAGCTTTGTATTCCGGATAGCGCTTATGCCGGAATGTTTTTTCTTTTGTATCAAAAACAGCCGCTAAATAATCCGGTTTTTCTTTGCGCAGAAGTTTTAATACCTGGTTTGTAAATCCAAACAAAGCGCTGGTATGCAAGCCGTAACTGGTGATAAGAGGATTCCGGATCAGGGCAAAATGGGAGCGGTAAAGTGTAGCGTAACCATCAATGAGAAAAAGGCGTTTTCGTTTCGATTCCGCTTTGGACATGACTGGAAAATTACATCCGTCCTGATCTTATCTCAAATTAAAGTTGAATTGAATAATAGGTTTGGTAATAATTAGCGATTTATTCAATAACATTTTTTTACTACTATTTTTTATAGTTCAGATAAGAATACCTCTCGTATAGTATTTTGATTAAAAGTTATAATCAACTGTCACCCCAAAATATACAGGGTCGCCAAAACTAACGTATTTTTTATCGGGATATCCATGATCCTGGAGTTCCTCGTTCCAAATTGGTTCTAATCCAAAATAAAATCCCCGAGTAGCGTAGCGGGTATTCAAAATATTCCTACCCCAAAATTTGATTGACCAATTTCCAAAGTCATAACCAACATGACCATTTAGCAGTTGGTATAGATCAGAAATCTCATTATGACTGTCGGAAAAATAGAATTTATCTTTTCCCGACAATTCTACCCGTGTAAATAAACCATTTTCTCCTCCATAATTTACAGCAAGGATACCTGTATATTTGGGCGCATGTGCCGCTTCACGATTTCCGAAAGTGGTTGTAATCCCGGCATCAGACTCAAATGTAAAAGCCTCTACATGGGTATTCAATATTCCCAGTGAACCAGAAATTGAAAGTGTTTGGTTTAGCTTGAAAGTTCCATCAAGTTCAAAGCCACTTAACGATCCGGTGGTAGCATTCGCTGTGTAAAATATAAAACTATTAGGATCACCAACCGTTTGCTGGCTGGAAATGGAAACCTGCTGGTCCTTTCGTTTGCCAGAAAATGCTGAAAAATGTAGGGTAGAATTTTCTGTATATCGCCGCAATCCAATTTCAAAGTTTGTCATAAATTCCGGATCATAAGGACGATTTTCTGCTACCAAAAAGGGATGCTGATTTACACCTCCGGCTTTGTAGCCCCGGGATACACTCCCATAAACATTGATTCCATTACGCATAAAATATTGCAGTGCAAGTTTTCCTCCCAATAAATTGTGAGAAATTTCAAATGCAACCGGCTCTAAATTAACGTAGTCCTCAACATCCCAATCAAAATCTATTGCCGTTCCATAATATTTCAGTTTGTTGGTTTCCTTCCGAACATTGGCTAAAACAATAATTTTTTCTGAAATATTCCTTTCCATTTGCGCAAAAACTGCAGACACATCAAAATTAAACTTGCTTTGAGCTAAAGAGGCATCACCTCCGTAGAGCCAACCGGAGGCATTATCTTTTTCCTCTAAACTTTTGGTGTAGTATCCCAAGATAACATCACCATAACTGATTCTACCCTCCATTGTTTGATTCTTCCGATTCCGGTTAGTCCTGTCATAAAATTCATAATTCCAATTTGTAACATTTGGATCAAAATTATATGGTGGGTGAAGCCAATAATCATCATTACCCCAATCGCCATCGTACGCATGAATTAAATCCGTTTCAGATTGGGATACAATCAGCGTGGCATTCAAATTTTTTCGAGATAAATTCGTTCGAAGTGAAAAGGCATTTGTTTCCTGGCTGTCAATCCCCTGCTGGTTTGTGTAGGTGAACAAGTCCTCATTATTATCCGGCGCCCAGGTATCGTATTTATTATCCAGCTTCGCATGAAAGAAAGTTAAGATTGCATAGAAATTTTCGGTAGGAACAAATAAAAGTTTCTCACGAACAATAGTTTCATTCCGTCCGTTCGTGTTGGTTTTATTCAAAAATTTGTTGGTTCTAAAGCCATCTCCAGAGCCGGATTCCAGAGCCATTCGCAGGGCAAGGGTTTCTCCCAGAGGAATATTCACCATTCCATTCAATCGCTGGATATTGTCCGTTCCTCCGGTTAGGCGGATATTCGCGGTGAAGGATTGGTTTGGTTCTTTTGATCGCAAGCTGATCAATCCTGCTAATGCATTTGGTCCAAAAATAGCTGACTGCGGACCTTTGAATACTTCAATTTGTTCCAGATCATACAGTAGACCTGCCATGCCCATTCCGCTCAAGTCAATATCATCCATAACGAATCCAACGGAAAAATTCGGAGGTCCTTCCGCAAAATAATGACTACGTTCCCCAATTCCGCGAATCTGAAAATATCTTGGTCTGCTGGTCCCTCCAGCTGCATTTAAATTTGGTATAGATTCCATCACATCCTGAAAATGATTTCCGTCAATCCTTTTTATGGATAGTGCATCAATTACCGTTACGCTGGATGCAGATCGCTGCAAAGATTCTTCTTTGAGCCCGGCACGGATAACAATTTCTTTACCGGGTAAAATAGAGGCTTTCAATTTTACAATCATTCCATCGAAAGCATGAGTTGAGATTATTGAATATCCAATATGAGAAAATGTCACTTCCTTTCCCGGTTGCAC
>CAJXJG010000196.1 GCA_913054425.1 uncultured Fidelibacterota bacterium | reverse complement strand
GGAAATATGTCAAGAACTGGTGTCGGTTTGGATCAGGAAGGCTTTCAGCTCTTTTGGTCAAAAAAATCCACTTTGATTGAATTTGGTTTGCCTTTTGGAAATGGGTTTCTTCTCACTGCCAGCGGAGGGACACCACTTATTCCCATTTCCACAATTAATTTCTACGAAATGAAGAATATTACCAGCCAATTGTATTTTGCACGCTCTTTTGGAAAGTTTTCACCTATGTTCAGTGTAAATTTTATGAAAGAAAATGATTTCACTCTTATGGGAATAGCGGGAGGATTATCATTTTCTAAATTCACATGGACATTTGAACTAGACAAGGCAGATGACCTGATTCCCGGAAGTAATTCATACGCCTATTATGAAGAATTTGCGTGGGAAATAAAACAGGGAGTACATCTCATCGCCAAATACGACTTTTTTGACCCGGATGAAAAATGGCTGACAGGCGCAGTCAGCCGCTACACACTGGGAGTAGAACTATTTCCCTTAAATATTCTGGAAATCAAAATTCAAGCCCGGCTGAGTGAAGTTGACAAAGTTGGTTTTACACAAACGGACCCGGAATATCTAGTCCAAATTCACACCTGGTTCTAAATAAAGGAGCTGTCAGAATGAAAATAAAAAGTGCTATGGTTTTTCTACTTTCAATTATTTTTTCAGCAGGAATGATTGCCGGGGATAAAACCCCTAAAAATCTGAAAGTCCTTGATTTAAAGACCACGAAAGAAATAAAAAAATATATGAAGATGATAGCGAAGGATTTAGGTGTAAAATGTAAATACTGCCATGACATGAACGATAAATCCATCGATACGGAACATAAAAATATTGCACGGTTTATGATGACAATGGTTCAGACTCAGAATGATTCAGTCTTTAATTATGAAGGAGCCCCCCAGATTTCATGCTGGACCTGCCACCGGGGTTCAACAGCGCCGGAATTAGTTAGACCTAAATAAATTTTCTCAATTCCTCTTGATCATAAAGGGGTAATTTCTTCTAAAAAATTCCAAATATTTCCGATACAATACATTTTTAATTTGGTGTTATAAATTTGTTATTTTTAATATCATGATGTAAACTCCCTCCACCAAACTGGAACAGAAAATAAAATTCATCCAAACATGGCCGGCATTAAATCTTTAACCATCGGGATAGAAGAAGAATATCAGATCATCGATCCGGAGAGTCGTGAGCTTACCTCTTTCATATCGAAATTTCTAGAGCAAGGGACTCTTCTTTTTCGGGATCAGATGACACCGGAGCTCCTCCAGTCCCAGGTGGAAATCAGCAGTAAAGTATGTAAAAATATACAGGAAGCCCGTGAAGAAATACAAAAACTCCGACGGATGATTAGTGACTTTGCGGAGAAGAATAACCGACGAATTCTTGCGGCGGGCACCCATCCTTTTTCTCTCTGGGAAGACCAAATTGTTACAGATAAGGAAAGGTATATGGGCTTGCTTGATACAATGCAGTACGTCGCCAGGCGCCTGTTAATCTTTGGAATGCATGTTCATATCGGTATTGAGGATCGTGACCTGAAAATTGATATCATGAACCAGACGAGTTACTTCATGCCTCATATTTTATCCCTGTCCACATCTTCCCCATTTTGGAAGAGACAAAATACCGGGTTTAAATCTTACCGAAGTATTGTATTTGAAGACCTTCCCCGCACCGGAATCCCGGAACGTTTTGGTTCCGCGGCAGAATATGACCAATATGTACGTACATTAATCAACTGCAACAGCATCGAAGAACCTTCCAAAATCTGGTGGGATATTCGACCCCATTCCACCTTCCCAACTCTTGAATTTAGGATATGCGATTGTACAACAAAAGTCAATGAGGCTATGGCGATCGCCGCGCTCATTCAAGCGCTGGTTGCAAAGTTGATCCAGCTTCGTCAATCCAATCAAACCTGGAGGAAATACCGGCGCTCCCTCATTGTTGAAAACAAATGGCGCGCCTGTAAAAATGGAATTGATGGAAAACTCATTGATTTTGGACAGGAACAAGAAATCTCCTTACGCGCCTTAATGGAAGAAATGCTTGAGTTTGTTGATGATGTGGTTGATCCCCTTGGGTCTCGGCAGGAAATTGAATATATTCACACAATACTTGAAAAGGGTACCAGCGCGGACAGGCAAATAGCCTGCTATGAAAAAACTCAAAGTTTTAAAACAGTCATTGATCAGCTCAGCAAAGAAACTCTTGAAAACTGCTGAACAATTGTGTTTCGGGCAAAAAATATTATTTCCAATACAATGGCAGAAAAATGAAAAAAGCAGTTATTCTTTTGAGCGGAGGATTGGATTCTACCACAACCCTGGCAATAGCTCAAAAGGAGGGGTTTACCCTTTACGGACTGACCTTTCGTTACGGTCAGCGTCATCAGTTTGAAATTGCCGCATCCCAGAAAATTGCGCAAGTTTATAATCTTGCTGACCATATCATCACAGAAATAAACCTGCGTGCTTTTGGCGGTTCTGCGCTGACGGATGATATAGACGTTCCCAAAGACCGATCTGTAAATACAATGAAAGAGTCCATCCCGATTACATATGTTCCCGCAAGAAATACTATTTTCCTTTCTTTTACCCTGGCCTGGGCGGAAGTACTGAATACCCGCCATATTTTTCTGGGGATCAATGCCATGGACTACAGCGGTTATCCCGATTGCCGACCGGAGTATATTCAATCCTTTGAAACCATGGCAAACCTGGCCACAAAAGCAGGGACAGAGGGGAATCAACCCATTACAATTCATACTCCCTTAATCTCCATGACAAAAGGAGACATAATTAAAAAAGGACTAGCCCTTGGGGTTGATTATTCTCTAACCCGTTCCTGCTACGATCCGGATGATGAAGGAACCGCATGCGGCCGGTGTGATTCATGCCGCCTACGCCAGAAAGGATTCCGGGAGGCGGGGACCACTGATCCTATCAACTATAGTGTCTTACCATGAGCTATTCTATTAAAACTTTTTATTATACTCTTCAAGGTGAAGGATTCCAGACCGGGCGTCCGGCTGTGTTCTGCCGTTTCAGCGGCTGTAATCTCTGGTCCGGACTGGAAAAAGACAGAAAAAATGCAATTTGCAATTTTTGTGATACAGAATTTGTTGGGACTGATGGTTTTAACGGGAGGAAATATTCTACGGCAGAATCTGTGGCCGAAAAAGCACATACTCTCTGGCCTGCTGGAATGGAAGGCACCCCCTATGTAGTCTGCACCGGGGGCGAACCGCTCCTGCAGCTGGATTCCAAACTCATTCATGCCTTTCATGAAAACGGATTTGAAATCGGCATTGAAACAAACGGAACGATACCTGTTCCCGATAAATTAGATTGGGTTTGTGTCAGCCCGAAAGCTGACGCTGAACTTATCGTGAAAAAAGGTGATGAACTTAAAATAGTATATCCTCAGAATGGACTTGATCCGTCCGATTATGAAAGCCTGAAATTTGATCATTTTTCCCTTCAGCCGATGGACGGACTAAACACTCAGCAAACCACCCACGCAACCTTGGCTTACTGCATGAAACATCCGCAATGGAACCTCAGTTTACAAACCCATAAATTGCTTAACATTTCGTAAGTTTACTCCATGGAAATATTCAAAGAATTAACATTTGAGGCAGCTCACCTTCTGCCAAATTTACCGGAAGATCATAAATGCCGCCGTCTTCACGGACACTCATTTCATATCCGCATATTCGTTGACGGACCGATAGAAAAAGAAACAGGATGGGTCCAGGACTTTTCCGACATCAAGAATGCATTCAACCCGATTTACAAACA
>CAJXJG010000195.1 GCA_913054425.1 uncultured Fidelibacterota bacterium | reverse complement strand
GGGTGCGTAAAGAAGTATCCAGGACCCTTTCCGCCTGGAGCTCAAAATCTTCCATTCGGATATGAAAGATAGACCGGAGTGCTGTGTTAGCCATAAAAGTGTAAAGTGGAGCTGTCTAATTATTGGCTTTCATCTATTGTGTGCGCCAAGCCATACGGACGTTCATTTTTCGTTTATAATATTTAAAATATGACAGGCTACAATACCGGCAGTTTCAGTTCTAGGCCGGACGTCTCCCAGAGAAACAGGCTGAAACCTATAATCCTGAGATTCTTTTATTTCATCCGATGTGAAGTCGCCTTCCGGGCCAATAAGCACACAACATTTCTGTTTTGGTGCTGCTGTATGAACGAGCAGGCTTCTGTTCCCGTCATTCAAGTGCCCAATATATTTTTCTTTATTGGTACAGTGAGATAAAAAATCTTTTATGGAAACTGTTTTGTTGATTTTTGGGAGGTGCGCTTTTAGAGATTGCTTCATGGAAGAAACCGCGGTTTTTTGTATTCGGTTTCGTTTAATATTTTTTCGCTCTGAGTCTTCAGTGATAGTAAAGCTGATTTCCTGTACACCAATTTCTACGGCCTTTTCCACAAACCACTCCAGCCGACTATGCTTTTTTGGAGGAGCTATAGCAATGTTAATATAATAGTTCTTTTGACTTCGGCTTTTCTTACGGTCTGTGATTTTTAGTTGGCAGTCATGTATCTCTTCTTTTTCAATAAGTGCTTGATAATAAGTTCCTTTTCCATCTACTGCTCTGATGGTATCGCCGGATCGTTTCCTCAGTACTCTGAAACAATGACGAGCCTCATCTTCTGGCAGTAGAATTTTGTCATTGTGAACTTCCTGCGAATAAAATAATTGATCTAATTCTTTTCTTTGTAAATTAACCATTAGTACTCTCGGAATGAATAAAGTACAATGCCGTTGATTTGAAAATTATCTGTTTCGTTTATATAGATAACAGGATAGTCCGGATTCCGCGGGTGGAGTTCTATTTGGTTCGTTTTTGGATAGTAGCGCTTTAGCGTAGCTTCTCCATTGACCAGCGCAACAACTGCCTGTCCTGACTCCGCAGCTTGGGTTTTTCGCACGATAATATAGTCTCCATCTTCGATGTTATCATTAATCATGGAGTTTCCTTTTACCTTCAGGACAAAATTGTCCGGATGGACAAAAGGAGCGGGGACTTCTACGGACTCCGAATTTTCCAGGGCTTCAATGGGAGTACCTGCAGCAATAAGTCCCAGAAGGGGAAGCCGAGGGGAGACGGAATGGGTTTCTGTTAGGGTCAGTGCCCTTTTGCTGTTTGAAGTTCCTGTACGGTTCAAGTACCCGTTTTTTATGAGTGTTTTAACATACCAGTTTACTGTCCCTAGAGAAGAAAATCCCAGCACATCCATAATTTCTGTATAAGAAGGCGACTGACCGTATATAAGAACGTGCCGCCGAATAATGTCCAAAAATTGCTGCTGTTTTGTAGATAAGAGCTTTTTCACTAAATACTCGTAAGTTAACCGTAAGTATTTTAATGGTTTTCTAGATTAAAATCAAGATATTTTAAAATTTATTCTTTTTATACACTCAGGTTCTGTTAGAACTTTATCCATGCTGTTTTTTATGAACAAGTGGACTTCCCAACTTTTTATATGGTATAAATTTTGTCTATAAGGCCTGTTGTCTTAATCGTTCTTGATGGTGTAGGGCACAATGAAAATCCAGAAGGAAATGCCGTTCTTGCAGCGCACACTCCTAATTTTGATTTGTTTAAAGCTAAATATCCATGGACATTGTTGGAATCTTCGGGAGAAGCGGTGGGGCTTCCGCCCGGATTCCAGGGTTCAAGTGAAGTGGGACATCTTAACATGGGCGCAGGAAGGATTATAACCCAAGAGCTTCAGCAAATAAATGATCAACTGACTGATGGAAAACTTTTCGTATCTAAGACATGGCAGAAACTTATTGAGAACTGGAAATCAAATCAGTCACAATTTCATTTTCTTGGATTGCTTCAGGATGAGGGTGTCCACGCCCATGAGGATCACCTTTTCAAATTAATGCGCCGGGCCAGGGATGAATACCCAAGCGGAGGCATTGTACTTCATCCTTTTCTTGATGGCAGGGATACGCCCCCATGGAGTACGATTGAATATTTTGCGCATCTACGCAGAGAAATGGAAGACTTAAAACGGTGTACGATCGGGACATTTATGGGACGGTATTACGGCATGGATCGTGCCCGAAACTGGACGCTCACAGACCAGGCGTATGCATGTATTGTGGATAGAAAAGGCATTGTGGCCGAACAGCCAGAGCAAGCGATTAAACATTCGTATAAAAATGATAAGACCCCATCAGGGGGGAATATGTTTGATGAATATATTTTGCCACATACAATTTCTGGATACTCAGGGGTTTTGGATGGAGATAGTGTCCTCCATACAAATTTTCGCCAGGACAGAGCAATTCAATTATCCTTGGCATTTATAGATAAAACTTATCTTGGAAACCGTTCACATATTCCCAATGTGGTTTATGCCGGTCTTACGCGGTATTACGATGAATTTGCCCCTTTTTTATTGAAAAAGGATGAATACAGTTCAAAGGCATTGAATAGTTTGGTTGGGGAGGTGATTTCTGATGCGGACATGCGTCAGCTGCGTCTTGCTGAAACACAAAAATTTCGTCACGTAACCAGTTTTTTCAACGGGAAACTAACAACTCCTTTTCCCAATGAAGACCAGGTGGAAGTTCCAAGCCGATTTGACCCAGCATCATTTGCAGAACATCCCGAAATGGAAGCATATAATATTGTAGATAAGTTTATAAAATTGACTGACTCTAATTCTTATCAATTTATTTTAGTCAACTTTGCAAATGGAGATATGGTTGGACATACGGGGAATTTTGATTCCGCAGTAAAAGCAGTAGAAATTTTAGACGAGTGTGTTGGAAAAATTGTTGATTGTGTAATGAAATTTAATGGGAAAATGCTCATCACAGCAGATCACGGAAACTGTGACCAGATGATTAATTATGAAACAGGACAAGTGCGGACAAGCCATTCTATTGTTCCTGTAGAGTGTATCTATATCGCCCAGGATTCACCAGGGAAATCAATGATATCAAGAGGTAAACTCTCTGATATTGGCCCTACTTTATTGCATTTACTAAATTTGGACATTCCCTCTCAAATGACCGCAACAAATTTGATCCTTGAATAAAATACCTGTAAAAGCAACTTTAACTTTGGAAAACGGTGCCCATTTTATGGGAGAGTCTTTTGGCGTGGAGGGAGAAACTATTGGTGAAATCTGCTTTAATACGGGCATGACAGGATACCAGGAAATTTTTACTGACCCTTCTTATTGTGGCCAGCTTATCACCATGACCTGCCCTCATATTGGAAATTACGGAGTAAACCCGGAAGATGTAGAATCTACCAAAGTGCAGGTTGCCGGATTGATTGTTCGTGAAGAAACAGTAATTCCTTCAAACTTTCGCTCAACTCAATCACTGGGGGAATACCTTCGGGATCAAAATGTAGTTGGACTTCAGAAAATTGATACGCGCATGCTTACCCGAATAATTAGAGATGAGGGAGCAATGAACGGTATCATCAGCACAAATGATTTAGACAAAGACTCCCTGCTCAAAAAAGTGAAAGCAGCGCCATCAATGAATGGAATGGATTTAGCAAAAGTGGTGACTTGTGCTAAATCCTATCTTTGGAAACATAATCTAACAATAAACGGTATCCAACCAACAACTAGCCACAAAATCGCAGCAATTGATTACGGAATCAAACACAATATTCTACGGC
>CAJXJG010000194.1 GCA_913054425.1 uncultured Fidelibacterota bacterium | reverse complement strand
ATACAACGGAATAACGATTTTCAGAAACGCTTATCCTTCGGAATTCAAATAATCTCTTAGAAAATGTATCCCTTCCAGATATCCCTTTTTTCCCATTCCCATCACACTGTGGATACAAACGGATTCAATCACCGAAATTTTCCGGAAATCCTCACGATTATTAACATCACTCAAATGAACCTCCACAGTTGGAATTGCAGCTCCAGAAATTGCATCGCGGATTGCGTAAGAATAATGTGTATACGCCCCAGGATTGATAAGAATTCCGTCAAATTTTCCAATAGAATCATGGATGCGATCTATGATTTCCCCCTCATGATTGGATTGAAACCAATCTATTTTTATATCCTCATTATCTATTTTTTTTACAACCCACATCAAAATATCTTCGAGAGTTTCAACTCCATATATTTCAGGTTCACGCTTTCCAAGTAAATTTAAATTCGGACCATTGATTATGATTATTTTCATTGAATTTCCTTCAAAGAATTTACGATGAGTTCTTCCGTAATTTTATTTGATATAATTGCATTACCCAACCCATTCAGTACAATAAAATGTAGCACTCCCGACTGGTGTTTTTTGTCTCTTTTAATGAAATGTAAGATAGACCCGGTTTTTAAGTCACCCAATTCAGGTAAAGGTAATTTAAAAATTGACTCTTTTAAAAATGATGTTTCTTCATCTGATAACAATCCTAATTCGTTCGATATCCAGCCTGAACAGATCATACCATACGCAATTGCTTCTCCATGTCGGATTTTTCCATATCCTGAATGAGCCTCCAAAGCATGACCAACGGTATGACCAAAATTTAAAGTGCGCCGTCTTCCCTTTTCATTTTCATCCTCTGAAACAACCTCCGCTTTTATTTCACAGGATCGTTTAATTGCTTCGCTAAACGGAAATGATTCAAGCTCATCAAGCCCGCGAGAAATGCTGGAAAGAAATTCTTTATCATAGATGGCTCCATATTTCAAGATTTCTCCTAAGCCCGAAACTATTTCTTCGCTTGGAAGCGTGGCTAGAAATTCAGGATCTATAAAAATTCCCTTGGGTTGATAAATAGATCCTACCAAATTTTTTCCCGCATCCAGGTTGATACCCGTTTTACCTCCAATGGATGAATCCACCATAGACAAAAGAGTCGTGGGTATTTGGAAATAATCAATCCCCCGCATAAAGGTTGCTGCCACAAAACCGCCCAAGTCTCCCGGAACGCCACCGCCAAATACCAATATTGTCGTAGACCTGTCACAACCCAGGTTCATCATTTGATTTACCACCTTTTGGTACTCACGGAAACTCTTTGCATGTTCTCCTTCCGGGATCTCAATGATGTGGCTGTCAAACCCATCTTCTATCAGGTTTGAATGAAAAACTGAAACATATTTTTCAATCAATGATTTCTGGGAAACAATTACCCATTTTTGACCTTGGTTATATTTGGACAATAATTCGGGCAGCCGTTTCAACAGACCGGACTCAATGTGGATCACGTGGCTACGATCCCCAAGTTTTACATCAATTGTTTTCATGCCAGGCTTGATATAATAGAGGTAATACAGGTCTCCACCGGTTCATTTCCATCAGCGATAAAGGTGGCTGCATTTTCATAAAGCGGTTTCCGTTCATCCCAAATATCCTCCAACGATTTTTCTGAATTCAATAACGGACGGTTTGTAACACCCTCCAAACGGAGCTTCAAGGTCTCTCTGGAAGTTTTAAGGAAAATAACCTCTCCCGAATCTCTCATCAGATGACAGTTCTTACCTTCCAGGACAATTCCCCCACCCGTTGCTATTACAGTATCCTTTGTCATTGAAGTTCTTTTCAGGGCTTCCGTTTCAAAAGTGCGAAACTTGGCTTCACCATTCTGTTCAAAAATCTTAGGAATACTTTTCCCAACAGCGAAAGTGATTTCTGAATCCAGATCAATGAATCTCCATCCCAGTTTGTCCGCCAGCCTTTCTCCCAGAGTAGTCTTTCCAGAGCCCATCATTCCAATGAGATAGATTCGTTGCAATTCTTTGATATTAATACTTGGCCGTTGCTTGTATATGTGCTTTTAGTTGATCAACAGAATCACCCCCAAATTTTTCAAGCAAGGCATCGGCTATTGCAAAACAAAGCATACTTTCCGCAATAATGGATGCTGCCGGCACAGCACATGAATCCGTCCGCTCCTTGTGCGCCTCTTTGGACTCTTTTGTCTTTATATCTACCGACTGCAGGGGCTTAATCAAGGTGGGGATAGGCTTCATAACCATGCGGACTACAATGGGTTGGGCGTTACTCATGCCCCCTTCAATTCCTCCTGCATTATTGGAATGACGAGTATATTTCTCACCATCCCATCCAATTTCATCATGAACTTCACTGCCCAACTTTCCTCCACCACTGAATCCACTGCCAATCTCAATTCCCTTGAAAGCGTTAATACTCATTAATAACGCACTGATCCGCGCATGAAGTTTTTTATCCCATTGAGTATAAGCACCCAACCCGTATGGAACTCCAGTTGCAACAACCTCAAAGACACCACCGACTGAATCTCCATCCGATTTCGCATCAGAAATTGCTTGAACCATTTTTTCTTCTATTTCAGGATCCAGGCAGCGAACCTGGGAACTGTCAGTTTTTTTGCTTAGTTCATCTGGTGTTAAATCCGTTGGAATTGGAGAATGATCCTTAACATCATAAATTTGAATTACCCTGCTCCCAACCTCAATATTTACTTCTGATAATAATTTCCGGCAAATCGATGCCAGTCCAACCCGCATGGCCGTTTCCCGCGCTGATGACCTTTCCAGAACATTGCGGATATCGTCAAACCCAAATTTTTGAATTCCAGCCAGGTCCGCATGCCCAGGACGGGGGAGTGTTACTTTTTTTACCTCATCATCAATAGGATCTACGGACATCTTTTTTGTCCAATTCTGCCAATCTTTATTGTGGATCAGTAATCCAATTGGAGAACCCAATGTCTTTCCATGGCGCACACCGCTGAAAATTTCGGCATGATCCTTTTCAATTTTCATTCTCCCACCCCTGCCAAATCCCATTTGTCTCCGTGCTAATTGGTATGCAATGTAATCTTCCGAAATCTCTAAATGAGATGGAATACCATCTATGATGCCCAGGAGTCCTTTCCCGTGGGATTCACCTGATGTCAGGAACGTAATTCTATTTAGCATTTCTTAACTATTTTTACTCTCTAAATTTAATATAATCTTTTATTTGACCACCCGGTCAATTTAATATATTTTCCCACATCCTATTATGAATAATTTCGAAAAATTACCATTAGAGAAAAAGAGCAGAATTCTCGACGCATCCATAACTGAATTTGCAGATAAAGAATATAACAGTGCATCTATGAACAAAGTTGTTGCACAGGCAGGAATTGCGAAGGGATCATTATTTAATTATTTCAAAACGAAGAGCAGTCTTTATAACCACATTTATACATTGGCTTTGAATGAGGTGAAAGCATATTTGCGGAAAGTCAGGGATGAAACAGCCGAACTCACTTTTGATAAACGTCTCCATAAAATTGTTAATGCCGGGGTGCGGTTCATTACAGGGCATCCTCGATTAGCTCGGATTTATTTTCGTCTTATTTATTCCGGGGACTCTCCAAATCGCGTAAAAATTATGAATGAACTCCAAAAAATGTCTAATGATTACTTAGGTGAAATTATTCAAATTGCTGTGGAACGAAAGGAATTAGATAGTCAGTTGGATAAAGCACAGGCTGTTTTCTTTTTAGATGCGGTTCTCAATCGATTTTTAAAGGAATATCATGAAGCATTGGAAGTCGGGAATAAGGATCA
>CAJXJG010000193.1 GCA_913054425.1 uncultured Fidelibacterota bacterium | reverse complement strand
AAAACAATATAGATATACCGAGGAAAAATTAAAAAAAATTAAAGCTCTTAAAGACGAGGGAAAAGCTTTGTGTGATGTTGGCAAATTTATACAAGGAGAAAATAAACTAGTTGAAGCTATTACTATTATAAGTTTTACTATGTTAAAATGAGTAAAAAATTCTTTATAGTCTTTATTATTTTAGGAATCACCTGTTTTATTCCTAATATTATATATTCAGGAGATTTAAAAAAAGCCAAATCGCTAGTACTAAGAGCTTGTTCTTTGTGTCACGGTTTAGATGGAAGGGCAACTACTGGAGGGAATTCAGCAATAACACCAAATATTACAGCACAGCAAGAAGATTATTTAATTGCAAAATTAAAGGATTATAGATCTGGTAAAATTAATCATCCTCAAATGAGTTTAATTGCACAAAAGCTTACCAATGAAGATATTAAAAATGTATCTGAGTGGTATTCAAAAATAAAAATAGAAATAACGTTACCCAAATAATTTTTTAAAAATATAGGAAAATCAAAAAGTATAAATTACAATATTCATGGGGTAAGCAACTTTTTATAAATCATTCACATCATCCCCTGTGAGTGCCCCCACTAATTCTTCACAGTCAGACACCCTCCACAACATTCCCAAAGGTTGACATCCCCACAATATGGTTAGGAAGCCCTAAGGCAGTTCTTTCTCCTTTAATGCATTTCAGCAGTGCATCGACCTGTGATGAATTCACTAACCATTTCACAGGATGAGGAATCCTGCGTAGTTTATGGAATGCCTCGCAAAGCTGTGGAGTGCGGTGCAGTAGATGAAGTTCGAAACCTCGAAGAAATAGTAAGGCGCCTGATCGAACTCCGTTGAAATTCCATACAATTTCAGCACAATCTGGTATGAAAATGAAACTTCACGAAAATCAGTTTTCTCTTATGAAATTAATTCCTGCAATAACTAAGGACCATCAATTAAGAGAAATGACTTCAAAAAACATTGACACCTAAATTAATATTTGTTAGTGTTCCAATTGAATTTCCTTAAATAATTATAATTATCCAAAGATTATCCATGTCTAATTCTTCGTTCATAATTCAAAAGTTTATTTTTCTTGCTTTTAGTCTTTTCTGTTGTTTTTCAACCGTGTCAGTTTATGGAGGGGAGACCCCCTCTGTCCCGGGCACCAAGGTTTATTTCATAAATTTAATTGAAGGTCAGAAAATAAAAAGCCCATACCTCGTGCAACTGGGACTGACAAGTGAGATGGGAATCGCACCTGCTCTAGCTGACTGGCCTGATACCGGGCACCATCACTTAGTAATCGACTCAACTGTTACTAAAATGAACAAGTCCATCAGTAACAAACACATTCACCTGCATAAGGGACAAACAGAAATTACCTTAAAACTACCAACAGGTAAACACACAATTCAGATATTTTTTGCTGATTATTCCCACATACCTCACGATCCTCCGGTAATGTCGGAAGTCATAAATATAACTGTTGAATAAAAAGTTTCCATGTTCTTAAGACGTTTCACCATTAGAAACCAGTTGGTGTTGGTAATTATAATAGGTAATATACTTTCACTCCCTACCATGGCTTATGTGCTGATACGCATGCATAGCAATTTTGCTGAGCATCAGTTCATACTCCGACATGATCGCTTGACAACTCTCATGGCCAGTGAAATGGCTCCCGCACTACATCTCAGTGATGGCCGTATTATCGGTAAGAAAGTAAAGGCTTTTGTTTCAACTGTGGAAGAAAACCTGATCATACTTAAGGCATACAATCTTGAAGGCGATGAGGTCTTTGAAAAACGTAACAGAGAACAGGCTCCTGACTTGAACATGAAGATAAAAAATCAACTGCGGAAACTAAAGCAGGGTGAGGAATTTAGAGAAGATTTTCAGGAAACTGTAGTTCTGCTCAAGCCAGCCTTTCTTCCGAGTGACGAAATCGGAGGCTTCATCGGGGTGGCCTGGAGCAAAAATGAATTGACAGAACTACGCTGGGAGCTAATAAAAATAGCTTTGATGATTACCGTAGCTATTCTTATTTTGAGTGTTATTATCGTCATATTTATTCTCCATTTCTTTATTACTAGACCCGTTGGTAAAATGGTGAAGTTGATTGACCATGAATCAAGAGAAATAGCCATTGCAAATCGAAAACTTGCAGAGCGTACTCAACGACAAAGTTCTTCGCTTGAAGAAACTTCAGCATCCATGGAGCAGATGTCAAGTATTGTTTATAACAATGCAGACGATGCCAAGAAAGCCACAGAGCTGGTGCGATCCACTCGCGAAACAGTAGTTTTAGGAGGTCAGGAATTGCAGGAAGCAGTAAGTCTAACCATTGAAACCAACGAGCGTACCTTAGCCGAGCTTCAGACCGCCAACACCCACGTGGTTGAGGCTATGGCAGATATTTCAGAGAGTTCCGTTAAAATATCAGGCATAATTAACCTGATCAACGATATTGCCTTTCAGACTAATTTACTAGCACTCAATGCTTCTGTTGAAGCTGCAAGAGCAGGTGAACACGGCAAAGGTTTCGCAGTAGTGGCCACGGAGGTTCGTAAACTTGCTCGCCGCTCCGCAAAAGCATCATCTGAAATTGGGGAACTCGTCGAATTGGAAATGCAGAGCATTAAAAAAGGCAGAGAGTTTGTTGAAGGAAGCGACATGGCTTTAAATAGTATGCAAAAAGAAACCAAAGAAATGCTGCAGACTCTCAAAAACAAAAGTAATTTAAGTATGGAAGAGATCCTTGAAGCTGTCATAAATTTTTCTGAAATGATGGAAAACATTGAGGCGGCATCTTCAGAACATGCAAGCGGCATTAGTCAGGTCAACGTGGCAATTTCAGATATGGATAAGTTGACCCAAGAAAATTATGTTATGGTTGAGCAAAATTCATCAGCCAGCCAAAACATGGCAATGGAAGCTGAAAAACTCATGAGATTGTTTTCATCCAAGGAGGGCCGACAGGGAAACGATACATTAGGAATAGGAGTCGATCATCTGAAAAATAGACCAACTCAGGAAATCCCGGCAACTACTCACCAAGGTGTTCAATCAGAAGATGAACATAAGATTCCCCAGATTGAAATTCCTAAAGGTGGCAGAAATTTTGAAAATTTTAAATGAAACGAAAATTCTAGAATTTCTACACTACTGTGTCTAGCACTAAAAACTAAACTAATGAGGAGTTCATGATTACACTCAAAGTAAACCGGATTCCTTACAAAGTCGATGTGACACCAGGCACGCCATTGCTCTGGGTGCTGTGGGATCACCTCAAGCTCCACGGAACCAAGTAAGGCTGCTCAATGGAATTGTCAAACGCCTCATTCGACTGCGTTGAAATCCTTTTATTTTTTCGAATTGATTTTCATTGGGTCACATTGAATTATGATTAATTTAAAATCCATCTCATAACCAGTACTGATTTAAAAGGTGTTAAGGTCAGTCATGCTAATTTACCAAAGCCCAGAAAATTGATTGACCTATTTATGAATGAACTTTACAATATAATTAAATCGTAAAAAGTAAAATTCCACACTAGAAAAGTCTTACCATGCAAAAATCAATGAAGAAAATACTCAAATTTATATTTATAATTCAAAGCCTTTTCCTGTATTTTCCGGCCTCAACCGTTTATGGAGGAGCAACACCATCCGTTCCTGGTGCCAGAGTTTATTTCATAAATATTAAAGACGGACAGACGTTGAAAAGTCCTTTTCTAATTCAATTTGGTCTGACAAGTGAGATGGGGATCGCCCCGGCGCTCGCTGACTGGCCGGATACTGGGCACTTTCACCTGATAATAGATTCGCCTGTT
>CAJXJG010000192.1 GCA_913054425.1 uncultured Fidelibacterota bacterium | reverse complement strand
CGCTGCATCATAGGTTACATTATTATTTGGAACAGTAATAGGAAGAGCCCGGAAAAACTTATCAGCAAAATCAGCTAATGTATCGGCTTGATCATCTATAGGTTGAGAAAAATGGATCCAAGAAATTGTAGAATCCAGAGAATTTTCAGTAAAGTACAATCCTGCTCCTACTGGCGTAACTCCATCATCGGTTGCACCGGCAACTATCATAGCACTATCGTTTACAGCAATAGCAGAAATCCCATCTGTTAAAAGCATGATCGAGTCAGTTTCAGCAATTGTTAGAGAATCCATCGCAAAAACAGAAATCGAATCCTGCATCATGGCTAATCCCTTCCCTGTACCCAGCCAGATTGTACTGTCTCCCTGAAGTTTAATTTCTGAAATGCCGTTGCTCTTGAGTTCATTAATACCTTCAGTTGAACCCGATGCTGTTTTTTCTAATGAAAAACTGCTTGGTGTCAACCCTTGAGAAAAAATGACCCCAACAAATAGTATAAAAATAAAAATTGGTTTTATGTGCTTATACATTATTTTACACGAATTTCGTGAATCCACGGTTTACTTTCTTCATTGGAAAAATCTTTTGCAGTAAAAATCCAATGATAATCACCCTTTTCTGCCGTAGAGGGAATACTAATTGTCATGGAAAATATACCATCCCCTTTCACTTCATCCCCGCTTATTACATCATAAATTGGAATATTTTCCTCACTTCCATCATCAAATAATTCGATAAAATTGCCTTGATTCATAAAAGAATCCAATTGTACATGTTACGTCTTAAATCCAACAAAATTAATGTCTATTAAACCATTTGCATCTTCAACTGCACATTGTATTAATTCGGGATTAGATGGAACCGTTATCGTATCAGAAGCAGTTACATTAACAATAAAAGGGGGAAGATTCCCAATGTGAAAAAAATCAGAAATTGTTATGACGTCCGGAAAGTAATAGGCATCTAAATCTAGATATACATACCCTTTTGTAGAACCTGGAATTGAATTCATTAAATCCAAATTTGTATTAAATATCTTCCTGGAATAAATCCCATCATTAGAGATAATATCACCTTCTTCTCCAGAATCGTTTAATCTTATAGTATCTGGACTAGCAAGGGAGTCAGATCCGTACCAGAAAACTAATACAGAGTCAAGTGAATTATTTAAATAAGTTGGCTGGACCAGGGCTGAAAAATAAAGCTTGTTTGCAAATTGAAGAAATTCAAATTGGAGATTCTGTACAGGATCAACAGATTCTGGAGACTCAGGTAGCTTAGAACATCCCCAAAACAGAAGTAAAATCAGAGTAAAAGTTGGAATTCTCATGGGACGAAGATAACAAAAGTGCTGTTTTATATCAATCATTGGTTTCCAAATTATAGATATAGTGTGCTAATAGGATCCCCACTTGCCCAAGGCTGGCAGGAGAACAATTTTCTGGTACGTCCCTGTGCGTATGCCAGTAATTGACAGACCGATTGGGATACTCAAAATCAATTATATCCACAGCCGGTATCCGGGCTTTTTCCCATAGCGGGACGTGATCATCATAAACAGCATATCCTAACCAATTCTTAAAAGCGGGTAATCGCAAAGTTTCAGCCTGCTTCCATAGTGCTTTTACCAATTCAGGATTTTGGCGGTATGAATTTCTTTCAATGGGAATATTTAAATCAATATCGCCAACCATATCAAGAATAATTGCGTTCTCAGGTGTAGGAAATGGTAAGTTTTCAGCAAAATACGAAGAGCCTCTTGCATAACTTTTTGGTTCACCCTCCTTTCCCAAATCTTCACCATCAAAAAAGACAATAGTCACAGCAATTGGTGGTGCACTTTTATGAAATAATCTGGCGAGTTCTAATAGAACTGCGACTCCGCTGGCGCCGTCATTTGCCCCCAGAATCGGGTCCTGCCTGAGCTCCGGATTTAGATCTTTGTCAGCCCAGGGACGCGTATCCCAGTGAGCGCCAAGCAGTATATGATGATTTGATTCCTGTTGAAAACGGGCAATAATGTTGACAAGGTCAAAACTGTCTTTATCCACAATCACCTGAAACGACTGGGTAAGTACTGTATCTGCAAAATCTCCTAAGGTTTCTATAAGATAATTACGGCAGGATTTATAACCTTCGGAACCGGGGTTACGCGGACCAAAAGAACACTGTTTTTCTAAAAATTGAAAAGAATTATCCCCGGAGAATTCAGAGACCGCAGATTTACAGCCGCCAAGAGTCATCATTGCAGGCAAATATACAATTAAAGCGATAATCCTGAGAATGGAGGACTCAAAAAGTTCATCCCTAAATTTTAGTCTCAAATTTTCCTATCCACTGATTGCGATATTGATGTCAAAACCAAAATCCCTATCTATTTTTCTTCCAGTTGTTTTTGAATTGCTTTCACGATATTCATAAATAAGTCCCCCTGTCACATTCCTGCTGAAAGAGTAAGAAATTCTCAATCCCGTTTTCCATCCAGAAGTAAATGCCTGCTGGGTAAGATCAACATTGTTTCCTGATGCAAAAGTCTCATTTTCATTCATATCAAAATTTAAGGTAAAATTCATATTATTCTGGATATTCCAATCATCCATCAATGGTAATGGAATAGTAAACCCACCTTTGTGACTATAGCTTGTACTGGCACTCAAAGTTTTTTCAACCTGAAGCGTTAATCCAGAGGGCCTAATATTCAAAGATCTATTATAATTACTGCGAATATTCAATGATATGCCTTTTTTCAATGACATAGTAATCCCGATTAATGGAGAAAACCCTGCATTGATTTTCCCCTGTTTTTCATATTCTTTATAATCAGACACAAATGTATTCAAGTTTATAAAACTGAGCTCAGGAATATTCTGATCTTCAAATTGCCAGGAGCGCGTCTCTTTCCCACTGAAGGCATGTTCAAGTGATACCGTTTTAGCAATTTTTTTAATCAGAGGCAGCTTTTCAAGACCACTCATGCGGACGCTCCACCCAACGAAAGGAAATCCTTCATCCATTTTTTCTCCAAAAGCAAAATAATCTCTTGAAATGGATCGCTGTTCCATTCCTGACCCGCTGATTGTTGTAGATATATTTTCTGAAAAATTAAGGCTGAGAGTAGTTTTCTTTGTCAATTTCAATCCCGACCGAAAGGTAATATCTCGTTTGTGATCCCGGTTCCCCGTGTTCGTCCCGACATTTTCTGCATTGGGCAGTCCATGGTCAGGAAGCCAGCCGAATTTATAGCCAGTTGGAACTGTTCCAAGAATTCCATTACCAGTTTTATTCAAGTTTTCCGTATATCCGAAACTGATAGGATCAATCCTGCTTATCATTCCGTGCAGGAATATCAAAACAGAATTGCCTTCTTTATCGGATTTTTCCTCCTCTTTTGAATTATCATTTGATCGTCCCCTTTGACGCCCTCTGGAACCGGAACTCCTTTTTGACTTAGGAGGTTTATATACCAGTTCAAAAATTGACGTTGGGGAAATTGAAATATTTGATGTAAACCGAAGCTGGACACCAATGTTAGCCATGTCGTTTGCCCGGTCAAAATCCCAGCGGTAACCTGCAGAATAATTAAAACTTGGTTTCAGCCAGGAAAATAGTTCAGGGGAAAAAGAAGTGGTTAAATTTTCCGTTACATTTGTCACAATTCCCGGATCCAGCTCCTTTATAGCCATCCATGCGTATCCCCTGTAATGATCCATGTCACTCTTGGCTGACTGATTATATTTCATTGTTAAATTGTTCAAAAGTTTGTAATCCAGACCAAAAGACCTGTTGAGCCCCAAATTATAATCATCCGGAGTTTTTGTACCCGCTCGTGTATATTTCTG
>CAJXJG010000191.1 GCA_913054425.1 uncultured Fidelibacterota bacterium | reverse complement strand
TTGATGTAATTACTCCAATTACAAATATTATAGAAGTTAAAAGAATAAAATATAAAGGCGTAATGTAATGAATCACCCAAAACCATACACATACTGCAGCCAGGCTACCCCAGGTTCCCGGCGCAATTGGAAGCGTACCGACCTTACAGCACGTGGCGATCCAGTCGGACAATTGTTCTTTGTTCACAGAAATTGTTCAGGACGTAAACTGACGAATAGCAGTACGGTTATTATACAGATATGAAATTCCTGTCCAAACGGTGAATACAGTTACAACCAAGGTAAGATAGTAGATAATCCGGAATTTCAATATAATTCCAAACAGAATTTTTAACCATTCAAATGGAATTCCCTGCAATCCTAAAAAAAGCAGGATAAAAATTATAATAGAGATCTGAATAAATGTTTTTGCTTTTGCAATTTTGGTTGTTATCATGGAGATTCCATTTTTTTCCATAAACATTCGCAGTCCGGTAACAAACAGATCTCTGAAAATAATCAGGGAAACCATCCAATATTCCACTACGCCCAGGACTGCAAATGAAATAAAAGCAGATGAGACCAGGATTTTATCCGCCAGGGGATCCAGGAATCGGCCCTGGGCAGTCACCAGATCATATTTCCTGGCAAAATACCCGTCATAAGCATCTGTAACGGAAGCTACAATAAATATAATTAATGCCCATAAATTAGAATAAGGATGCTCATAGAAAAGGCAGATAATAAAAAACGGTGTCAGGATAATTCTGAAAAATGTAAGGAGATTTGGAAGGTTGACTATAATTTGGTCCTCCCTTCTATTGCCCTTTGGAGGGTAGCCTCATCGATATACTCAAGCTCTCCACCAACCGGAATCCCCCTGGCAAGCCGGGTCACTTTTACTCCTTTTTCGTTCAATATTTTTCCGAGATACAGCGCGGTGGTATCGCCTTCAATACTGGCATTTGTAGCAAGAATTATTTCCATACCCTCCTGAAGACGTGTTAAAAGCCGATCAATAGTTAAGCTATCCGGCCCGATTCCATCCAGGGGTGAAATCACCCCGCCCAGGACATGGTACAATCCCCTGAAAATGCCCATTCGTTCAAAAGCATAAATGTCCGCTGGATCTTCAACAACACAAATCAAATTTTTGTCCCGTTTAGGATCGGAACAGATATGACAGGGATCATCTTCAGTGATTCCGCCGCAGAAAGAGCATAACAGAATCTTCGTTTTGACATCTATAACCGCCTGAGCCAAATGGGCAGAACGTTCATTTTCAGACATCAAGACATGAAATGCCATGCGCTGAGCTGTCTTCTTCCCAATTCCTGGAAATTTTGCAAATTCACGAATCAGACGTTCAACACTTTGTGGATATGATCCCACTCTACATTCCTGGAATTTTCATTCCGCCCAGCATATTTCCCGTAACGGCATTCATTCGGTTTTGACTCTCTTCCTGCGATAGAGTGAGAGCTTTATTCACAGCGGAAATAATCAAGTCTTCAAGTAACTCTTTCTCTTCTTTCAGGGCTTCAGGATCAATTGTTAAGTCTAAAATTTCCTGTTTTCCATTGGAAACTACTTTAACCATACCGCCGCCTGAATCTGCTTCAACTACCAGGTCTTCCAGTTCTGACTGGACATCTTCAATTTTTTTCTGAATTTCCCGGGCCTGTTTCAGCATTCCGGTCATATTGTTTTTATTAAACATCTCTAACTCCTAATTTAATAATTCTCCATCGAATCGTTCGATTATCTGTAATAAAGTCAAGTCTTTATTCTCCGTATTATTCTCTTTCTGTTCTTCTGTATTTTTAGTACTACCGGCGGAAGAACTGTCTTCCTTTTCATCAATTTTAAACCTGAGAATAACTGATTTTTCAATTGATTTTTCTAGTTGAATTTCTATCAATTTTTTATTTTTTTCCAAGAGATTTAAATTAAACTTTGGTTGGCCTGTCATGATCACTTCCAATACTTTTCCATGTACCTTGTTTACCCTACAATGATCCAAAATCGTTCCAATGGACGGACGGTTTACTGAAACTTCATTGATGACCTGATCCCAAACCGATTGAACCTCCTCCAGGTTTATTGAATTGCCGCTTGTTGGGTTTGATTCATTACCCGCTTTTTCTTGCTTTAATTTGACATCTATTCCGGGCGATACATTCAATTTCTCCTGTGGACTTTTGTCCTCTTTTTCCTCTTGGACCTTATCTTCAAAGACAGGATTTTGTCCCGATTCATTTTTTTCATACTGTGCTGAAGGTTGTGAAACGGCCGATGGATCATTTTCTCCAAATTGGTTGGGCTTTTTCAATTGCTTTAACAGGTTTTCCAACGATACTGACGAATCCATTTCAATGAGTTTCAAACACATCATTTCCAGAAGGATGTACGGTTGAGTTGCCCGTTGGATTTTTGGTTCAATATCTGTCAATATTCCGGCTATCCTTAAAAGATCTCTTCGATCCCATTCTTTGGAAACAATTCCATAACGCTCTTTTAATTCCAGGTTCATATCATAAATATCTAAAGCTTCCGGTACAGAAGCCAGCAACAGGTTTCGAATATGTTTATTTAACCCAATGGTCAATTCTCCAGCAGATATTCCCAGCATCCTGGTTTCATGGAGAAGCTGAACAATTGATTTTACATCTTTGGCTTTTAAAGCCCTGGTTACATTGAAAAAGGTATCATGTGGAATTAATCCCATAACAACTGTGGAATCATCAAAGCTAATTTTATCGCCGCAATATGCGATCAGCTGATCAAGAATGCTTAGGGCATCCCGCATACTTCCATCGGCTTTGGCGGCAAGCGCTTTCACAGATTCATCATCAATAGTTACTTTTTCAGCCTGTAAAATAGTCCCAACGTGATCTATGATATCCGAGACGGTGATCCTGTTAAAATCAAACCGCTGGCAGCGGGAAATGATTGTAGCGGGTACTTTTTGAATATCTGTAGTTGCCAGGATAAACTTTCCATGTTTTGGGGGCTCCTCCAGTGTGCGGAGCAGAGCGTTAAAGGCCTGGGTCGTGAGCATGTGAACTTCATCAATTATGAAAATTTTATATTGGGCATTCATTGGTGTATATTGAATCATTTCCCGTAGATTACGAATTTCATCAATTCCCCGGTTTGAAGCGCCGTCAATTTCCAGGACATCCATGTTCCTGCCATCGGTGATTTCCGTACAATTTGAACAACTGTTACAGAAATCTCCCGGGGAATTCAGGCAATTAAGAGCTTTGGAAACTAAACGCGCCGTAGTCGTTTTTCCCACGCCTCTTGGACCTGTAAACAGGTAGGCCTGGGCAACGCGATCCTTCTTGAAGGCATTGGTTAAGGTATGAGTTACATGGTCCTGGCCAACAACCTCATTAAATGTCTGGGGGCGCCATTTTAGCGATAATACTTGGTATGCCATCAGGTGCTATTCATTAAAATTTCATTAAAATTCAACTAATAAACTACAACGGAAAAAGAATTTTGGAGTGTGAATAAATCTTTAAAATTCAAAAAATGGCCGTGCACCATGATTCGTTATCTCTTGCAGTCAACCCAGTCAGGACAGTTAGCTCCATTCCAAGATCCACCGGCACATGCTGCCAGCTGATTACCGCTGCTCCCTTCCGGGCCTGACGGGGTTCACAGTAACAGCATTGCAATGGATTGAAATTTCAACACCACTTATTCTACTGAATCAATGCAGAAAATATCTCACCATGTCTTTAATCCCGCTAGAGCGGATTGCAGGTTACAGGGCACCGCTACCTCCCCATCCAGCACGACCAATATTTCCGTGATTTTGTGGAGCCGAAGGGGGTCGAACCCTCGACCTCAGCATT
>CAJXJG010000190.1 GCA_913054425.1 uncultured Fidelibacterota bacterium | reverse complement strand
TTGTCCGGGAAAATGCAGAAGGAAAACTCTCCCAACCTGGAAAATGCAGAATTGTCACCGGAGATATCCACAATGAGCAGGCGATCAACGAAACAATCCACCAGGAATTCACAGGCGTCAGACATGGAGATTGATGATACATTAATGGCAGTACATTCCACACATGTTACTTCTTCTCCTTCAATATCCACAAACCTGTGAACATAGGGCTCCAGCATTTCCAGGTTGTCCAGCAAAGTAACCCAGGTTATAAATTCACCATACTCATCTTCCAGGTAATAAATTCCGCAGTCATCCATACAGAATGATGCTTCCGCTTCACGAAGATATCGGGTGAGTGCGTATACGGGCGTAAGGTATACTAAAAATAAAGGTAAAAAAGAGAATCAGTCAGTTGATTCATTTTTGTTCAAGATGATGTTCAGCATGATTTCCTTCTCCTATTTCAATAAAATTACCTTTTGTGTTTGGGTCATTTCTCCATCGCTGGTTAATTGAACAAAATAAACCCCGCTGGAAAATTTGGATGCATTCCACTGAATTATGTGGTGGTCCGGTTCAAGAATATCATCCAAAAGTGTTTCCACCAACCGTCCGTTGATGTCGTAGACGTTTAAGGTCGATGCATGCATCGACCCTACGGAAAAACGGATTGTCGTGATTGAATTAAACGGATTTGGATAGACAGGAAAAAGTGAAAATTCCGTGGGGATTTCCGACAAATTTCCCTTTCTCAGAATGAATTGTTTAGTATCACTAATCAATTCCAATACTTGAATATCTGAACACTGAAACACCTTACCACTTTCTTCAACTAACTCCCAGCTTTCACCATTTTTAATTTCACACTCAAAAGTGAGTGAACTACCATTATTCATCACTTCAATTACACATTCATCTGTAGAACACAGTTTTGTATCACCGGAAAAGCGGATGTCAATGGCTCCAACTGGTGGTTTTGGAGGTAAACTGTAGCTCAGTCTTTCTCTGGCTAACAGTTCAATACCAAAGTATAAATCTGAACCATTAATACTTAAAGTGTTGGCTTTGCCTGTAAGATTAAAAGTTTGGGGTAAATCTTTGATTAATGGCCCACCTGCCATAGCAATATCATCCCTTATGCACCGCACAGAAAACCCGTTTCTCTTACTGAGGTGATAACGGTTGGATTCTGAATAATCAAAACTCAGTGCCCGGTACCATGCATTGACACTATAAATCTCTGAAGAAGACCAAAAGAAGCCATATCTGTTCAAACAGCACCAGACTTCCTGATTTGTGTATGGGTCGTAGTCACGTCTCCCACCAGGAAATGCAGTGAAACCAGTTTCATTTGTTGCTCCTGTATTGGGGCTATTCCAATGTTCAGTTCCTTCTTCTTTCAATTTACCCCCTTCATCTGTACCACGTAAACCTTCACTATTTGCTTCTGATTCACTCATACCGAGATACATCTCTAATTCCTGCAACTCATCATCTGAGGGTACCTGCCAATCAACAGGGCATAAGCCTCTGGCATCATTAACCGCAAACCAGTTATAGAGCCTGCCGTATACTGCTACATTGGAAGCGTCGTTGTTATACTCTGCATAGGCACCATATTGAGGGTCATTGTATGAATATGGTATTTCATCACCATTTTGGTAATGGGTGACTTTCAAATTTTCTGCCATCCATAACTGGTCACCTATAGAGACTGTATTGTAAACATTCCCATCTATGTCAGTCACGGTGGCTGGTGTTTGGCTGGTCAGGATAATATCTCCAGACTGATATGTTCTTAACCAATAGCCTTTCCCTGGTTCAATACTTTCTGCATTTGAATAGCCATTGAAACTGAATCCATAAACCGTTCCAGGAATAATAATTCCACTTGGGGCCTGTATGTCTGAAACATCCACAGAGTTTGTGATGCCCGAGATCAGATTCCACCCTTCAGTTAAAGTGATTGTAAGTTCACTGATTGGAGAGCCAGTAATGGTGGTACTTCCAGCACTGGTAAATCGTAACCAATATCCTTTACCTGGAATAAAATATGATTCAGATATGTATCCATTTTCATAAGAATATAATGTTCCATCCGTTGATTCGGGGAATAAATGACCGTACGAAGTATCTTCCACTTCAAGAGGCAATCCTACAAGATTCCAGCCTAAAAGATAGTCAATAGAGATACTTTCTTGCGGAGGTGTTTCTGAACACACAGCATAACACTCCTCCATGGTGGTAAAGAATGCATCAGTATAATCCATACCATCCACCACCCAGCCACATCCGGAAAGAACCTGACAATAATTATCGCTCCAGCCAATTCCCAAAACCATATCACAGTCACCAAAATAAATCCCCGTAAGGTCAATACACCCTACATTTTCATGACAGTCAAGGAGCAGTTCCCCATCAATATAAAAATCCGCCCAACAACCATCGCAATAGTTTGCAACACACTCCGCATCTGGATACAAAGCGCAATCTTCAACAGTACATGGGTCAGCGAAACACTCTACAGGAAATTCACAGGCGTCAGACATGGAGATTGATGATACATTAATGGCAGTACATTCCACACATGTTACTTCTTCTCCTTCAATATCCACAAACCTGTGAACATAGGGCTCCAGCATTTCCAGGTTGTCCAGCAAAGTAACCCAGGTTATAAATTCACCATACTCATCTTCCAGGTAATAAATTCCGCAGTCATCCATACAGAATGATGCTTCCGCTTCACGAAGATATCCCGTCTGGGAATAAAGCGGTGTGAGATATACTGATAATAAAAGCATAAATGAGAATTTGCGATTTGAGCCATTTTTGTTCAGGATGAATTTCAGAATGTATAAGAGAAGGGGAAACCGAATGGATTTTACACTATATGTCATGATGGATTAATTTTACATCAGAAGATAATACATTCATTACACTTTTGAGCGCCCCTGAATCAAAATAAGATAAATCTTCCTGGAATTCCCATTCTAAAGCTAAATCTATTTGAGAATAACCAAGATTGATTATCAAAATAGACACTGGTATATAATAGATATTTTTCATTTTGAAATCTTCTTATCTACAGGAGAAATTTACCCTATCCTCCCCATTTTTACAAGGAGGCAGGTTTATTTAACCTTTTCCCACTGAACTGGATTTACTTGACATATTTAGGTTGAAAGAGTTGAATCTCAAAATCTCCGGGGACTTTGAAAAAAGTTACCAGTCCATAGCCAAAATCTTCAATCTCTTTCGTAAACTCTACTCCCTTCTGCTTAAGTGATTTTACCGTCTCTTCAATATTGTCGCAATAAAATGAGATGTCGTGTGTCCCGGTTCTAGATCCACCTTCATCTTCAGCAGGGTGACAACCCATCTCTGCTTCCGGAACATCGAATATCAACCATCCGTCACCTACATCTGTAGATTTAAGTTCCAATTTATCACCCAGGAAAATCCGCAACTCATCCGCTTTTGAACTATAGAACATTGAATGAACACCCTTAATCATATTTATCTCCCTTTTCTTGTTTAGACAACATAGTTAAAGTTGCACAAATTTATATTAAAGCCTTTTAGCTATTTTAAAAACGCTTTTTAAATATCTTCTCCTTTTCTCATCAGAAACAAAAGGTACTGACCAACAGTTAACTCGACTGATTTTCTTTACTCCGCACATTTTCAATACCCCCCTTTTAAGTCTTCTGAAAGGGATATTCATATAAAAATATTTAGTAGCAATTGCTGGCGATCCATACGTATTAATAATAATCGCCTTTTTACAAGGAAGTAATCCAACCGGTTTACCCCAGTTACCAAACACAGTTTTAAATTTATAAGCAAAATTAACAGAAAACACCCGATCTATCCAGCCTTCGAAAATAGCAGGTGCTC
>CAJXJG010000189.1 GCA_913054425.1 uncultured Fidelibacterota bacterium | reverse complement strand
CTCCAAATTTAGACAAACTTTCTTGAGTAAGTTGCCCTTGATTGCCCCAATAAAGAGAATAATCTTTCCCTAATCCGTCAGGAGTTGCGGCAATCACTCCTTCAGGCCGGAACCATCGGCTGAATGAAGCCTGTGATGGATCAAAGCCATACCCTCCCCATGAAATGGAATTAGCATAATACACTGCTCCGATAATAGTAAACAAACTAATTCCTATTAAACTCCACGCGGGTTTGTTGATTACGGATTTCTCTATCATATTGTCACTTGAAACTTGGAACTTTTTCTCAGGATAACTTGTACCACCAAAACAAAGTCCTGCAAAGACTGCAAACTGCATATAGACTGGCATTATGTAATCAATCTCTTGCACAACGCTGGCTACAAAAAATCCTATTGTAAGAAATAATCCTCCAATTTTCAAAGATGGTTGCTCAACATTTTTATAAATCAACGTCGACCATACAATGAGACCGAGAATGATTGCCATAACAACAACATGAATTGCACCCAACTCAAAAATCAATTGAATCCAAAGATTGTGGGCAGTGTCAAAACTCACACCTCCAGAACCGGGAAGTTGAGAAAATTCCCGCAACCATGTTCCATATCCGTTTCCCAGCCAAATATTTTCCTGCATGGATTGCTCCCAGGCAACATCCCACATGTTCATCCTTTCATGTGAACGTTGGAGTGGACTACCTCGAATAGTTAATCCAAGGTGCTGTAGCCAGCTAAAAATCATCGTAATTCGTGAAGAATCATAAACAAAATAACCCAAACCCAAAAACCCGGAACCGACCATCATCCAAGCAATTATTTTTGACCAAATAGTACCAATACAATACAAAATCACTAGAAAAAGAGCAGCTATCAATATTCCAACAATCAAATATCCACCTCTTTGCATCACAGAAAGTGAGGCCCAAGCGCATAAAATAAACAGTGCTAACCCTATAGCTTTGAGTCCCCAATTTTTTGCAAAGACACTAGCTAATCCAAGACCCATAACGGGGGCCAACCAAGGCCAAAGCCAGCTCGGATTTGCTATAACTCCTCGTCCACGAACATGACTAAAATTACCATAAATAAAATTAAATCCTGTTAGACTAAAATTTTGATCGTAATAAACAGGAGCAAGAACGCCAAGTGAAATAATTAAAGCAGGTACGGCCAAAGGAATGAGCAACCAAGGCCGTAAGGATCCTGACATTCGAGAAAGACTGGCTACTCCCAAAAAAACGGAAAGTGCTGTGAAATGAAACAGTAGTTGACGCAACCCATGATGAGATATAAATGGTAATTGAAGCAAACATTCAAGTTTGGCAAAATACCCCGGCATCCAAAAACAACGGCGAGACGCTATTGTTTCAGCATCATTCCATCCCAACAAGTAACGGATGGTCAAAATCCCAATCAGGACCAGTAAAATTCCTCCCAACACCCATTCTCTCTGTGTCAATGACGTTCCTAAAAAAAGGCTGTTTGCCACCAATAATAGAGAGATGCCAATGAGCAATGTTTCCGTTATGCCCGGAAAATTATATTCTGGATTAGTTGCATTATAGACGGTAGTCATTAATGCGGCACTGAAGAGTAATGAACTCCCCCAGATTAATACTTGGTTTTTGTAACTCATACCTAAAAACTCATACCTAAAATCTAAAACTAAGCCTCCATTAATGTTAAGTACATATAGAAAAAACTCAGCATTCTGGGCATTCTTAGTGGATAACTAAAACTCAAAACTTAAATGTAAAAACTAATTATTTAAATCCGTTCAGCAATCCGAGTGTGAAATTTGCGGATAATCAACAGAGAAATGAGCAGAAAGACAATTGTCATTCCAAGTGTTGCTGTCAACATTCCAAGATTGATTGTTTTACCGAAAATAAATGCATCCGCACTCATTTGTATGAGCTGTGTTAAAGGTGAGAGCATCAATACAGCTTGTAATTTCTCTGGAAGAATGGACATAGGATATGTCACAGGTATTGTAAAAAAGAGAGCAAATGACAGGGTATTAACTAAATATTGAATATCTCGGTAAAAAGCGCCAAGCACACTTAAACCTAGAACAACACTCAACATGAATAACATTGTTATAGGAATCAAATATAAAAGTTGCAAGGCATGGGTTGTAGGAACTAATCCTCGCAATAGACTGAATCCGATCAAAAGAGGTAAGGTCAATAAGTAATTTAAAAAATGGGTCAAGACAACTCTTATGGGGAAAATTTCAGGAGGTAATGCTGCCTTCGTAATCAGAGCTGCGTTTTGTACAATACACGCAGCACCATCATTAAGGCATCCACTTATGGCATTCCACAATAAAATTCCTGAAAAAACATAAACTTCATAATGAGGAATATTTGTTTTGAAAATGGATGTGAAAACAACCGTGTAAATTACCATT
The DNA here is from genome assembly GCA_913054425.1 of uncultured Fidelibacterota bacterium. Taxonomy (GTDB): domain Bacteria; phylum Fidelibacterota; class Marinisomatia; order Marinisomatales; family UBA8229; genus UBA8229. Next base: position 1,495 of record CAJXJG010000189.1, on the reverse strand, counting down.
AAAAGTAACGGATTCATAAATGTCCAGAAAAAACCTAGTACCGATCCCTTGTAGCGCACCTTCAGTTCTCTAATAGCCAAAGCCCAGATGATTCTCCGTCTCTGATACAAACTCCTGGATAGATTTCGATTAAACTCAAGCAGGGAGGGCATTTTGCACTTCTATTTTGAAAGGAAGATTAATAAGACCACGTTGATTTTCACTGTGATGCATCATTAACTTGAATTGAATAAGGGTTATTTCTTGTCGGTTAGGAGCCTGAGAGAGTACACGCACATGGTATTCTCCCTGAGCCAAATTAGACAGATCCGGACATTCCAGATGGTAAAACAGATGTTCTGGAGCACTAGACGATTTTGAAGTAGGGGCATCAATAGAGGTATCCTGTTCAAACAATATAACAGTCTCTTCTGCATTCTGAAGACGGAATACCAAATGCTCACCAATTGAACCATTGCAAAGATCAAAAACCATTCGTAATCCCGGTTGTTCCGCTTTCAATTCAAGCATTTGGCATGCTGATTCACTTGTTTGTCCTTCTACGTCGTTAATGTCACCCCATGTTGCGGCAGACTCCAATTTTGGAAACGAAAAAATTGGCAGATGAGTTTCACTCAATTCCTCTCTTTGTCGTTCAGATACAACATCTTTCTGATACATTTTGATAGCTTCTGCAGGTGGGCCATCAAAAATAATTTTTCCATTTTTTAAATAAATGGCACGCGTTGCCCACGCTTTTACAACTTCCAGATTATGAGTTACTAAGACAATCGTTTTACCTTTATGTTTGAATTCATCCAACTTTATCTGACACTTTTGCTGAAAATCGGCATCTCCTACACCCAAAATTTCATCAATCAAAAGAATATCCGGATCAACATTGACTGCCACACTGAAAGCCAATCGCATATACATTCCACTGCTGTAAATACGCACAGGCAAATCAATAAAGTGACCTATTCCAGCAAACTTAACAATTTCATCATACCGCTTGCGAAGATAAGTGAGAGAAAGACCAAGAATTTGCCCATTGATAAAAACATTTTCACGACCGCTGAATTCAGGATGAAATCCTGCTCCTAATTCAATTAGTGGACTAATGCGACCCTGAACCTTTAGCTTACCGTTATCCTGAAAATATATTCCTGCAATGAGTTTAAGCAAAGTACTCTTTCCGCATCCATTGCGACCAATTAGGGCGACGGTTTCACCCTTTTCAATTGTTAGCGAAATGTTTTTGAGGACATGAGCCACTCCAGTTCGATCATCTCCAATTTTCGTATCATAGGTTTGATATAGAGGTGGATTTAGATGGTCTATATATTTTAACCCGTGAATGGAGCGACGTAAGAATGTCACGAACGCCTCTTTAAGTGAAAAATCATCTCGCTGGTAACGTAAATCGAAAGATTTATTGATTTTATCTAGAAAAATCATTTGTGTTCTGTTAATTCCAAAGAACTAATTTGTATTGGGTTTGATAGAGCAACTGGCT
>CAJXJG010000188.1 GCA_913054425.1 uncultured Fidelibacterota bacterium | reverse complement strand
ATAGAATATTGTATGAAGCATCTTCAACCTCAAGTGGCAAACCAACAAGATTCCAACCAGATTGAAGTTCTACTATTATATCAATGTTTGCTGAGCCTGAATTTGCAAACCCTGGTGTAGGGACCATAAACATCCATTGGTCACTCCCATCCGTGACACGACCATAGGAAACATCAACAGTCTGGGGTCCAAAACTGAGGGAATCAATAACGGTGAACCCATCACCAGCAACCAGAGCTATGAACTCACCATCAGAGCTTAGTTTAAAGTTTGTGTGTAAAGCTCCTTGCTCCTGGTCATCATCACACCATATCAGCATATGCCCATTGGTGGGTATAACAGACCCCTCAGGGAATACCCACTTGGTTAGGTTATCGGGATTATCCGTTAGGTAAAACCAGTCCAGATTTACATCATTCTCATTACCATTATAAACCTCCAGCCAGTCATCATATTCTCCAGACTCATCTGTATTGGTTGAATCATTGCTTGCCAGAAACTCATTGATTAAAAGATCAGGAAAGGATGGTTCATCATTGATGGTAAATTCAGAATCGATCCATTCAATTCTTTCAAATGTCCAGCTTTTTAAATAGTCGACTTCTTCCTCATAAGTATCAAACACATAATAGTTTGGCCACACATACTGCCCCAGTATTGGCCATCTGTTGAAGTTTTTTAGTCGGGCATTACCAATATGATTCACTAAACTGTCAATAACAAATTCGATGTTCTCATCAGAAAGAATATTTGACCGGAGATAATTCCACCTGTCATTGATCTGAGATTGAAAATATTCATCCTGCCACATTAATTCCCACCAAAAGGTCATTTGATCACCACCTTCAGGATTATATTCAAGCAACCAGCCATTAGTTAACCATGTTTCACCATAATCACAATTCCCATATCCATGATTAATATCCCAGACCGGACCTGCGGTTAATCTTCCATCAACACTGTCTATATCCTTGTAGATGTATGTACTTAGACGGTATGCATCAACATTTTTTGATAATTCCTGTAAAATAATCATATCGACAAAAGAACCGATATTTGTGATATTTGAATAGCCGGTTTCAGGATCATTATAATTTGTGCTTATCATAATGGTTTCAAAATCGTAAATAAATTGATAAACGTACTCTTCCTGCTCCTCCACTATTTCATCTGGTTTTGGGTAATGATAATTATACAACATCCCGTCATAATCGCTTTCAAAACCACCATTGTTTTCACCCGTCCAGCCCCAGTCAAATTTTAGAATATATCCTCCGGTAAGATCATTCCCTTCTGTTTCATCAGGATTAAGTTCTTCAATATCAATTCGATTATTATCCCGTTTAATCTTTTCCATTAGGACATAAACACCCCGGTAGTCACCATTGATGAACAATTCACAGAAACGCGACCTGCTTGCATAACGACCCATTGTATTTGATAAATGATATGTCAACACATTTCGCACTAATGATTTATCTGACCAGGGCGCATATAGCACCCAATCATTTTCCTCAGGCATTCCCAGTAGTGATACATTATTATTTGAACCGTCATCATTTACCGTTTCAAATCGGTAAGGAGGCTTCGGTTGCCATTGTGACGAATTTCCCCTTCGTTCAATGGTAATTGAACCATCATATTCATTGAAATCATCATAAAGACTGTTTTCACCGTTATTATCAATGATTCCCAAGTGAGCAGGAATCCTCGGTTCATCTACTATCTCCTCCCCAAATGTATTAATCGTTAAAATAGGCAGATTACAAATGGTATAATCCAAGGGCTCATAAAACCATTCCGGGACCTCTCCAAAAAATGATGAATCCTCCACAACACTAAAGGATAGGAAAAAAATGCTGGATAGATCTGAGGAAGTAATATTCACGTTATGCACTTGAACTGCAAGAACATTCAGCCCATTTGTTAAAACACTTTCAAGGTCAATCCCAGCCGAATATGCCTCAGGAATTCCCCCTTGGTACATGGCAGCCTCATGATTTTCCCATGCCTCATCATCAAATCCAAAAAATGTTTCGGGAAATCCCATGTTTGGGGAACGTGCAATTTCAACCCCGTTCAAAGAAGCTATAAATCCATCATCATAATCAGCATGTAAGATCATACCAGTTAGCTGTGTTATATCCTCGATATTAAAAGTTCGCCTTATATATAAAGAAATAGTTGCTTCAATCTCGGTGAGGTCATCTCCATCTCCATAGCCGATACTGCCAGGACCAACTTGCCAGTCACTATCATTAAATTCCACATTCCTCCAGTTGGATTCCGGTTCACTCTCACCCACAAAATAATGCCACTGATCATCAGCATAAACTGCTGTTTCCCAATGGTCCTGGGACAGTACAACTGATACTATAAAAACGAAGGATAGGAGTTTTATAACTATTTCCATTATTTCAACAGCACCATCTTCTTGGTCTGTACAAAGTCACCAGTACGAATCTGGTAAGGGTATTCCCTCCAACCGTTTTGGAATCATAAATCCCACTGCTGTCATCCCACCTAATTGTAAAAATCGTCTGCGGGATATCATTTTAATAATACAATTTATTTTTGAATATATTTTTCATCTTTTTAGGACAATAAAGTAAAAAATAATCTTGTTCTCAATTCCAATGTAGGATAGCATTCCTGATTACGCAAATGGTTTTTGATTTATAAAGTGCTAACCGGATCACACCCAATGGAATATGCTTATTTTAAAATCATAGTGTTGAGAGTATGTCATTTAAAAAGTTGTGCCTTTTCTGAATAAATTTGATTTTATTCGTTATTAATAGTGGAACCTTCCGTATCAGCTCCCCTTTTAGAGCCGCCATAACCTACCATGAGAATAATTCCGGAAAGTACTATGATAATGCTAAATACCAATTTTAAAGATGGGATTTCTCCAAACACAAGCCAGGCAAGAAGAACAGTGGTAGGTGGTTGTGCAGAAGCAACCACTGCAACCTGCGATGGACGAATTCTTTCTAACAGCCAGATCCATAAAAAATAGGCTACACCGGATGTCATTATACCCAAGTAGATAATTCCCAACCAAGCATTGATACTTGCTGAGCTAAAGTCACCAGTAACCGTAAAAAACAACCCAAAAGGAAAATAAAGCAGGGCTCCAAAGCTCATAACTAAAAATGTTGTCTCAAGCGCTCCATATCGCTCAACTATTGGCTTACAGATGACAGTATAGAGTGACCATGAAAGGACAGCAAAGAGAAGAATCATATCTCCAAGAATTGTTTTATTTCCAAAAGTCAGGAGCTTATCTCCCATTAAAATAAAAACACCAACAATAGATAAGCCTACCCCAACCCATTTCCACCATCGCATTCTTTCTACACCAATTAATACAGATATGACCAGCACCCATGCAGATGTAGTTGCATAGAAAAGAGCAGGATGGGAAACCGGGGTATATTGGAGTCCGGTAATAAATGCAAGCTGATTCAAAGGAACCGCAAGCGCACCCAAAATAACAAACCTGAAACTGTCAACACGCTCAAGAAAAATAGTTTTGCCTGAGGATCTCATCATTATCCAGAGAACAAAAACTGCTAAAATAGAACGAAAGAAGGCAATATTTCCTGGTGCTATTTGCATGACCGCCTCTTTTCCAACAATGTGAGTAAAGGATGAAAACAGGTTGAAAAAAAATATCGCTAACCATATAATAATATTTTTTTTCGTAGAACTCTTAAAGTTAATAATCATTCAAACTAATTCATCCCCTACTTTATTATAATGGGATGATAATTTATAAGTTAGATTGCCTTAATTTGGTGGTTGATATTACTTCAACAGCACCATCTTCTTGGTCTGAACAAACTCCCCAGCACGAATCTGATAGAGGTACACTCCAGCACTCACGGGTTTTCCCATGCTGTCTGTAGCATTCCATTGTATTGACTTATATCCTGCAGGTTTGATTGTATTAACTAATC
>CAJXJG010000187.1 GCA_913054425.1 uncultured Fidelibacterota bacterium | reverse complement strand
AAGATGTGGGCCTGATGTGTTAAAAACAGTCGCCGCCGTCACTAGAAATTCTAATGACTTCACCAAATGGAAATGCACTTGTTTCCAAACCATTTGATGGGACCAGCCACAAGGTTGGGTTTTCTGCCTCTTTAGCTGGGAAATCACCGTAACCGTCAGTGAAATAAACGGCGGCTCTATTTAATTCTGAGAAACCGTCATCCATTTTTTCCAGATAGTCGAAGAAGGGTACAAAACTGGTTCCGCCAAAACCTTTTGCCGCTGGCAATTCTTCTATGCTTTCCAGTTCGTAAGGGCCGTATATATCTGTGTCTGCATAAAAAAGTTTGCACTTTACGTGCGGATAAGACGACAAAATGCCTTTTAGCTCAGCCAAAAACTGATTTAACAGTTGTTGTGAAACTGACCCACTGGTGTCAATGCAGACAAATATTTCTAGGCCTTCGGTTAACAAGCCTTCGAGATAGAGACCCCTGTAAATAAATCTTCTGTCCAATTCATCAAAATCTGAGTTGGTTTTGCCAACGTATTTCCACAAGGCATGTCGCCAATCGACTTCTGGCTCTAAAACAACTTGTATTTCTTGTGAGAGGCCCAGGGGTAAATTACCTTGGCCTTTGTCAGAAGAGGACGTTGTGTTTTGGACCACCTGCATCGCATCTTTCCAAAAAGTTTCAACTTCCAGTTTTTCTTTTTCTGTCATGGATGAAGCAGAGCTTTTTTCATCCTCGCCACCCTGGAGAATATCTGGAATCAGTAATTTATATTTTTTCTTCTTGTAACGGTTATTCTTCAACAGGTCCTCATAGATATATTCCACCGATTTGTCGTTGAAACTGTTATCGATGATGCAACCTTTGGGTAATGCAAAAGGTGTATTGAGCAAAATGAGGTTATTGACAACGATATCCGCAGCAATATTCCATATTTCCCGATCTCTTGATCCAATCCTAATGCAATGCAGCAATGCCATATGCAGGACTTCATGAAGCAGCAAAGCATTTTGCTCAGAACTGTTCAAGGAATTGAGAAAATCTTTGTTGACCACAATCTGTTTACCGTTTGTGGCAGCTGTAGCTATCTTTTCAGAGGGCAAAATTTTTGCAAACAGCATCAGTGCCCCAAAGAAATGGCACTGGTTTCTTATCTGTAAAATACTTTTGGTGATTATTTCATCAAACGACATTTCCTAAACTGCCATCAATGTTGTAAGTTGCTCGGCAACCTTGAAGAGATGTTTATCGCGAACAACTGCTTGCATGAGCTCTTTTGATGTTCCATTTTCCTTGCAAATAGAACCTGCATCAAAAGCACACTGGTTCAACCATTCCATTGAAGCCCTTTCAGCAAGGTAGAGAAAAGCGTTCCTGTAATTATCGATGGTTTTGGCCCTAACTGACAATGCACAAGTGAGGGCATATTTTGCCGATAAATCCTTGGGGAACTTTGGTTTTGTTTTTCCCGAGAGAATGGGTTCAATGTTTGGCAAAGTACGATATATCTTGCAGAACGATCTAAATTCACTGCCGGCTCCAACTCCGATTGCAGGATCAACATCCAAGCCCACTTTTAGTAAGCTGTTGGCAATGTCCCAGCTTCTTGGGGAAGGCCAAGAAGGACTGTTTTTATCAATTTTATGAAGTAGCTGGGGCCGGAAATTAAGAAATGAAATGATTCGGTCGTCTATATTATTTAAAAGAGCATAGCTTTTAAATTCATCCAGTGATGTATCAACTTCCAAATGGATAAATCTGTTGGCCAGTGGTGCAGGCATATCAAAAACAGCTGCAAAATCCTTTTTTCTGTTTCCAGCACTCCAAATAAACCAATTTTCTGGGACTGTGTAACTGCCCACTTTCCGATCCAAGATTAATTGTTGGGCGATCCCTTGGACTGCTGGAGGCGCCATGTTAATTTCGTCTAGGAATAAAATACCTTTGCCCTTGACGGGCAAAAATTCAGGTGGATACCAATAAGCCTTATTTCCTTTTGGCACAGGGATTCCTCTTAAATCTGTTGGTGCCAACTGGCTGATTCTAAGATCTATCAAATCAAATCCCTTGGATTCCGCAACAGCTGCAACAACCGATGACTTACCGACGCCAGGAGGACCCCAAATCATTAACGATGATTTAATTTGATGATCAACTATTTTTGTCAAGTATTCTTTCAGTCTGTTAATCGTTAATTTTTTCATTAGTTTTGTCCTTTTGTATATTTTTTTATATTATCTCCTAATCAAACGACAGATTATGACGAATAGAAACTTGAAAAAAAACAAATCAAGAACCACACACTTTGAAGCCAGCAAAAGAGCGCTGTCTATAGTGGGAATGATGGGCCAGGCCTATCTGGAAACAAAGCACATTCATCAAAAGCTCATGGAACTTGGTTTTGATGTGTCTTTGAGAACCGTGGAAAGAGATATGAAAATTCTGCCTGATATCTTTCCTCAGCATGTTTATGTTAATGATATATCCAAGCCTTACGGCTATAAACTTCCCAAAGGCGGGAGAAAGCTTTCAGGAATGTCGCCCGAAGAAGCGGTTTGTCTACAGTTGGCTTTTGATTACCTGAACCCATTATTACCCAACGGGAGTCTAGACCCCATTGCCCCCTACCTCAAAGAAGCAGAAGTTATCCTGGAGATGCAACAGTCAGGTAAAATGAAAAACTGGAAAAATAAAGTTTTAACCTTGAACGAAGGGTTTAATTTACAACCAGCCATCATCAAGGAAGGCATTTTATCAACCATCCACAAGGCCCTTTGGGCAGGAACAACAATCAAGGCAGCTTATACCTCCAAAAATAAGAAAAAACCCAGTGAATATGTCCTGCATCCATGCGGCCTGGTTTACAGAGGCCGAATTTCATATTTGGTGTGCTCTTTTGACAACGATACCGATAAGTTTATATACCTACCCTTACAGAGATTTCAAAGTGTTGAGATTGGAGATGAGTACAGTGCCCATAGAGATAAAAATGTAAGGACAGTGGCGAAAGATCTGGTGGGCTTCAGGCTCAAGCCGGGTAAAATTAAAATCGCATTAAAATTTAGCCTTTATGCAGGTAGTCACTTATATGAGACACCAATTTCAGATACACAGAAAATATCTTCCACAAAGGATGGATTTTTACTGGTGGAAGATACAGTTAACGACGACATGGAGCTTCGATTCTGGATCAGGGCTTTTGGAGAAGAAGTCGAAGTAATGAAGCCAAAATCTCTTCGCAACGAATTTACCCAACTGTCCAAAAGAATAGGGAGAAAATATGAAAAAAGTTGAACCCAACTCCATTGAAGCAGTCATACTGTTTATCCTTTATATTTGCCTGCAGGATGGAAAAATTACAGATAAAGAAGTTAAAGAATTGGCTATCACGGCGCCGGTCTTACAAAAGATGTACCTCGATATTTTCGGTGAGTTCATTCACTTGGACCTAGATAGAATTATCAATGAGACTTTTGATTTTCTCCTACCCCAACAAGAGGTATTTTCGAATAAAAAAATTACCGCCGTGGAACAAGATCTATTTTGCAGCCTTTTAACTGATGAAACCACACAAGACATTGCTCTGCTTGCCAGTCGGAACGCCGCAGGAGCGGATGGGCTCCATAAATTTGAGAATAGCAAATATCAATATTGGGCTGGCAGATGGCATGCCGTTTAGAAACAAACCCAAAAAATCTACCCAATAAATACGCGATAGATTCTTTGGGCTGGGAGGGGCACAAAAACCTAGAGAATATCTCGCCTCGTTTCTTATAAAGTACGCCCAGACATCCACATCTACGATTTCCCCCTCCAGGTGTTAGAGCAAATTGAGCTCTCTCTACCTGATTCTAAATTTTGCCAGAACATTACGACAAAATGTGACGAACAAGAATTAAATAATAGAGCCAAAAAGTAACTCGAAGAATTATCAATTACATCATTGCCTAAACGTCTCCGTCTCATTCTGTCGCATCAA
>CAJXJG010000186.1 GCA_913054425.1 uncultured Fidelibacterota bacterium | reverse complement strand
CAGGATGAGAGAAAAGAAATTCGATCATTGCGAAAAACAGCTTTTGACCGGTTCAATCAATTAGGGATCCCCACAAAAAAATGGGAAGAATGGAGATTCACAGATTTTTCAGAATTTAAGAAAAATGAGTATCGTTTAGCCTGGGGAGACGACCTTCAGGAAATTCCAAAGCACATTCCGGGATTAATTCCTGATACGCATTCTATTATCATCATAAACGGTCATTATCAACCACAGTTGAGCAAATTACCTGCGGGAGTTTCAGTAAAATCACATGAGGAATTTTTTCAGTTTAACCGGGACGTATACAGCTTGAATGGAAATAAGAATCCTTTTTTGGCGCTGAATACAGCCTTGATGAATTCAGGCATTGCGCTTGTAGTCGAACCAGATTCAATTATTGAAAATCCAATTCAAGTCATTTATCTCACGACTGCTCTTTCTGATCAATTAATGAACCATCCGCGGATTGTACTCAAAATTAGAATAAATTCCCAAGCTACACTTATTGAGCATTACATAGGTGAAACGAAAATTCCTTACTTTGTCAATCCGGTTACACAGGTTTCGATTGATGAAAATGCTTCATTAAACCACATACGAATACAGGAAGAAGATGTATCCTGCTGCCACACTGCCACGACTAATTACATCCTCAAAAATGATGCGCGGTTAAACACCACCTCCTTTTCTTCCGGCGCTAAATTATTTCGTCACGACATAAAACTGAACTTTGCTGGTGATGGCGGTGAAGCTGTATTTAACGGTCTTTGCCTGACAAAAGATCATCAGCACCATGATCAGCATGTAATTGTGGACCACCAACAAAACTTCTGCCGGAGCCGACAATTGTTTAAATATATTTTGGCAGAAAAATCCTCGGGAGTTTTCAATGGAAAAGTTGTTGTCCGTAAAAACACAAAACAAACGGATGCTGATCAATCCAACCGGAATTTATTGCTAAGCCCCTCAGCAATGATGAATGCTAATCCACAATTGGAGATTTTAGCGGATGACGTTAAATGTTCTCACGGATCTACTACAGGTGAATTGGATGATGAAGCTCTATTTTATTTACAAACCAGGGGAATTGATTCTGAAACTGCAAAATCACTTTTAATTTATGGATTTGCAAATGAAATCATCGAAAGGGTGAAACCCGAATCCGTTCAGGATTATATTCAAAATCGTTTTACTGATTGGCTTTCATGAAAACTATTCAACAGACTTTGGAAGAAATCAGTGCAGATTTCGAAATTTTACCAGATCCTAAAGATAAATTTGTCCAACTCCTGGACTTAGGAAAACAAAGTTCCGGACTTCCTTCTGAATTAAAAACAGAACAAAATAAAATTTATGGATGTATGTCCCAGGCCTGGGTCGTTGGAAAAAAACAACCGAATCGGACTTTTGTATTTCAAACTGATTCAGAGGCACTGATTGTAAAAGGTTTGCTCCGGCTTTTGGAAATGGTACTTAACAACCGTATGCAGGAAGAAATTAAGATCATGGAAGCTGAATCTCTTCTGGATTCTTTGGGGCTGGGACATTCTATCACCAGCCAGAGAACTCACGGCTTTGCAAGTGCTTTACATAAAATCAAGATGGAGATATTAAATTAATGTTAGGAAGTGAAGAAATAAAAGTAACACGGGATGTGGATGCACATCTTGTACCCTCCGGCGATATAATTACTATAAAAAAAGGAGAGTCGGTCCAAATCACTCAAGCTCTTGGCGGAAGTTATACGGTGATAATCCGCGGAAACATGGCGCAAATCAACAGCGAAAATGCAGATGCATTAGGGAAAGAAAAAACGACTCCAAAAAAAGCTGAAACCATTCAGGGCGATTTTCATGAAGATTTGGTCTGGGAACAATTAAAGACCTGTTACGATCCTGAAATCCCAGTAAACATTGCAGAGCTAGGGTTAATTTATGACTGCCGACCATATGAACTAGAAGACGGACGATGGCGGATTGAAATAAAAATGACCCTCACTGCTCCCGGATGCGGAATGGGTCCCAGCATTGCGGACGAAGTAAAAAGTAAAATTGAATCCATCCCCGGTGTAGCTGAAGCCAAAGTTGATCTGGTTTGGGAACCACCGTGGAATATGGAAATGATGTCTGAGGAGGCCCGGCTTCATCTAGGCATGATGTAACTCCATGCTGGACATAGACTCAATCCGTAAGGATTTTCCATTTCTTGAAGCGGGAAACGGTAAAAATCCCTTAGTCTATTTCGACAACGCTTCTACAACTCAAAAACCAATTCAAGTCCTGAACAAACTTGATCAATTCTACCGTGAATCCAATGCAAATGTCCACCGCGGAGTGTACCGTTTAAGCCAGCAGGCAACAGAATCTTATGAAAACGCACGGAAAAAAATTGCGGATTTTATCAACGCAAAAGAAGAACGCTCCATCATTTTTACCCGTGGCACAACTGAAAGTATCAATCTTGTTGCCTATGCCTGGGCTCAACAACAATTAAAACCCGGAGATGAAATCCTTATTACCGAAATGGAACATCACTCCAACCTGGTCCCCTGGCAGATCACAGCGAAACGAACCGGAGCATCCCTGAAATACATCCCGCTCAATGATAATCTGGAATTGGATGTAACGAACCTGGAAAATTATTTCACCCCGAATACAAAGATATTTGCCATAATCCATAAATCAAATTCATTGGGAAAAATCAACCCTGTTCAGCAACTGATTGAATATGCGAAAACGGTGGGTGCAATTACTGTTGTGGATGGTGCCCAAAGTGTGCCTCATACTGCAGTCGATGTGCAGAAATTAGATTGTGATTTTTTCGCATGTTCCGGGCATAAAATGCTTGGACCTACCGGCATTGGAATTTTATACGGAAAACCGGAACTCCTGGAGTCCATGGAACCATTCCAGAGCGGCGGTGAAATGATTGATACAGTCTCTATGACAGAATCAACATGGAACGACATCCCCTGGAAATTTGAAGCGGGAACTCCCAGTATTGCCCAGGCGGTAGGCTTGGGAGAGGCAGTTGATTATTTACAAAATCTCAACATGCAAACAGTTGAAGATCACATTGGAGAACTCACAGAATATGCCCTGGAAAACATCCAGCAGATAAACGGGGTGAAGGTATACAATCAAGAGAATAACCGTAGCGGAATTATCAGCTTCAATGTGGAAGGAGTTCATCCCCATGATTTAGCCCAGTTTCTTGACCAGGATGAGATAGCAATCCGTACCGGTCATCATTGCACCCAGCCCATCATGAAAAAATTAGGAGTCAGCGCCACCGCACGAATCTCCTTTTATATTTACAATACAAAGGATGAAATTGATAAATTGTTCCGTTGTATGAAATCTACACTCAATTATTTTAACTGATCGTGTCAAAAACCAGAATATCCTGGAGAAAATATTTTACGAATATTGCCAATGAAGTGGCAACCCGCTCCACCTGCGACCGGAAGCATGTAGGCGCTGTGATCGTGCGGGATAAAACTATTTTATCTACGGGATATAACGGAAGCATTCGCGGGCTCAAGCATTGTGATGAAGCCGGTCACGAAATGGAAAATACACACTGCGTCCGGACAATCCATGCCGAAGCGAATGCCATTGTGCAGGCGGCGCGGAACGGTGTGCAAATCGACAAATCTGAGATTTTTATTACAGCATCACCATGTTATGACTGTTTTAAAATGATCGCAAATGCCGGGATTCAGATTATTTATTACGGTGAATTCTACCGTGATGACCGCATAATTTCCCATGCCAAAGAACTGGGAATAGAGCTCGTTCATTTGGAATTGTAAAATCACAACAGCACTATTTGGAGAAAAAAGGAATTGGAAATTGTAGATTTCATTTAATACTTCAATGAAAGATATATACCTAATGGGCACACTGGCTTATTATGGATTTATTACCTTAAATTTTATTATCAATTAGATGAATACATTTCTTCAATTATA
>CAJXJG010000185.1 GCA_913054425.1 uncultured Fidelibacterota bacterium | reverse complement strand
ACTGTTTCCCGAACTTTTTCGATGGAAGCAGGGGAGACGTGGGGAATAGAGTGAAAATGGATGTATAAGGGTGATGCTCCCCGTTTCATGGCAAAGTAGGCAGCCACAGGAGAATCAATCCCGCCTGAAAGCATCACGCCAACTTTTCCGCTGACACCCACAGGCAGTCCGCCAGGACCGGAAATCTTTTGTGTATAAACAAAAGTGCCTTCCTGGAGCATATCAATGTAACATGTAACATCAGGAAATTTGAGATTTACCGTTTTTTTTAATTCCTTAACAACCTCCGCACCTGCCTCTTCGTTAATTCTTTGAGAACTATAAGGCAGATAGGGATCAGATCTTCTGGCTGTGATGCGAAATGTGTCAAAGTTGAGGTCTTTTAATATAGTTAAGGAAGCCGTTTTGATTGATTCCAAATCAGATTGGATCTTAATAGCCGGGGCAAAATAGGCCAGTCCAAATCGGTTTTCAAGGATTGAGAGAATTGGCTCGACAGGATAATTATCAGATTCTGATAATGTGATGAGAAATCGCCCGCGAAGTTTTTCTATTGTTTCAATTGAGTCAGGAACTTTTGCATTGAGGGCATCGTGAATATTTCTTTTTAAGGTATTTTCAAAATAATTGCGGTTTTTTCCTTTTAAACCAATTTCAGAATAATGGCAGAGGATATGAGTGGTTTTCATACCATAATTTACATGTTTCTTAGGTTGAGAATTTTATAAATTATTCCTTGAAAGGATAACCAAAATGAGTCTATTCCCACCTATCGAACCGTTCAATGATCTCTTCCTGAAAGTATCTGACCTGCACACCATCCATGTAGAAGAAGCAGGAAATCCGGATGGAAAACCGGTTCTGTTTGTTCATGGAGGTCCCGGCGGGGGGATTGAACCAATTTACCGTCAATATTTCAATCCGGAAAAGTGGAGAATAATCTTGTTTGACCAACGGGGATGTGGAAAAAGTACACCGTTCGCAGAACTGACTGAAAATACCACCTGGGACCTGGAGTCTGATATTGAAACGATACGCGTTCATCTTCACATCGAAAAATGGGTCGTTTTTGGTGGAAGTTGGGGGAGCACTCTGTCACTTGCTTATGCCCAGTCACACCCGGAAAGAGTAAAAGGAATAATCTTGAGGGGAATATTTTTACTGCGTCAAAAGGAAATTCGTTGGTTTTATCAAGAAGGGGCCAGTAATATTTATCCTGATGCCTGGGAAAACTATTTAAAGCCGATTGAGGAAGGGGAGAGGAATGATTTACTCTCAGCATACTATAAAAGGTTAACCAGCGAAAATAAAGAGATTCGATTAGAAGCTGCCAAGGCATGGAGCACCTGGGAGGGGAGTACCCTTAAACTCTTACCGGATGAAAAAATCATGCATCATTTTGGTGAAGATGATTTTTCCGAAGCAATCGCAAGGATTGAATGCCATTATTTTATGAACAAAGGATGGTTTGATCCGGAAGATCAACTTTTGCAGAATATTTCTATAATACGTCATGTCCCAGGCGCTATTGTCCAGGGACGATATGATATAGTTTGTCCTATGATTTCTGCCTGGGAGCTCCATCAAGCCTGGCCGGAAGCTGAATTTCATGTTATTAAAGATGCAGGGCATTCCATAACAGAACCTGGTATTGCAGAAAAGTTGGTCCAGCTTACGGAACAATTTGCTGATCTTTGAGGGTTTTTCTTCAAACAGGATTGACGTTCTTGATTCATAATTACATTGCATGACAAAAGGTACACACAGCTACATTGAGGATAAACGGAACGAATCAATTCTCATTTATATAAATGGTCAGCTCTTTCCCCGGCAAAAAGCAAAAATATCAGTTTTCGACAGCGGCTTTCTTTTAGGGGATGGAGTCTGGGAAGGAATTCGCCTTTTAAATGGCCATCTTATCTTTTTAAAAGAACACCTGGAAAGGCTGTATGGTGGCGCTAAATCAATTTCAATTGAGATTGGGTGCACGCCTGAGCAATTGGCGGATAAAATAAATAAAACCCTTGAAGCAAATAAAATGGAAACCGGTGTTCATTTACGGGTAATTGTTTCACGGGGGTTAAAAAAAACACCGTATCAGCATACTAACGCTAATGTGGGAAAAGCCACTATTGTAATTATTCCAGAATACAAAGAGGCAGATTCCAAAGTAAATCAAAACGGAATTCGCATCATGACTGTTACCACGAGGAGAGGTGTCTCCGATACTCAAGATCCCCGTATTAATTCCTTGAGCAAGTTTAATTGTATTGCCGCCTGTTTAGAAGCAGAACAACTGGGGGCCGACGAGGGACTCATGCTTGATATGAATGGAAATATCTCCACCTGTAATTCCACTAATTTTTTTATAGTCCGTGATGATGAAGTATGGACATCAACAGGTGAGTTCTGTCTCCCGGGTATTACCAGGAAAATTGTGATTGATCTTTGTAAAGAAAATAATATCTCCGTATATGAAAGGGATTTCCAATTAAAGGATGTACAATCAGCTGATGAAGCCTTCGTCACCGGTACATTTGCCGGGATTATTCCTGCCATAGCAATTGACGGAAAAATATTATCCCAGGGGTACCGGGGTCTTTTAACAAAATACCTACAGGAACTTTATTTTCAGAAACTCCATCAATTGTATCCCAAACTAAAATAATGGATAGTGTACGCATAGCAATGTGGTCGGGTCCACGGAATATTTCTTCAGCAATGATGCGTTCTTTTGAAAACAGACCTGATACCACTGTGACCGATGAACCTTTTTATGCTTATTACCTTGTAAAAACCGGGGTAAAGCATCCCTTAAGGAAAGAAATTATTCAGAACTCTGAGTGTAATTACGATAACATAGTCACATATCTTACGGGCTCCATTCCAGACAAGAAAAAAATATGGTATCAGAAACATATGGCTCATCATATCCTATCAGATATGGATTTACATTGGACTGGAAATGTTACTAACTGTTTTCTTATTCGACATCCCAAAGAGGTCATATTATCCTATGAAGAACGATTTCCCATTGACAGCATTGATCAACTTGGCTATAAACAGTTATGTTTGCTTTTTGAATATCTTGTGAAAGAAACAGACGCAAGACCGCCAGTTCTTGATTCCAGGGATGTTTTGAATCACCCCAGGGAAATACTCAAGAAACTATGTGATAAAATTGGAATATCTTTTATGGATCAGATGCTTACCTGGCCTGCAGGGAGAAGAGAAAGTGATGGTATGTGGGGCCAGCATTGGTATAAAAATGTTGAACATTCCACCGGATTTCATAAATATCAGACCAAAAACAAAAATATTCCCGACAGGTTATTGTCACTTTACAAAGAATGTTTATCATATTTTGAAATATTATATTTACAGCGGATACGACCAAAAAATAAATCAAAGAAGGAAATATAAATATGCTGAAAAACCTGATGAATATTTTTTTTATTGGGATGGGTTTTTATATACAATCCTGTTCCCCAAAAATTATGTTAAACCAAGAAATCAAGCTGAATAATCTACAACCCCATCTACAGGTAGCTGATTTTACTGTTGAAGCTATTTATGAAATGGATAACCACATTCCCCTCGGAGCCCGTTTTCGTCATGATCAAAGTGGTTTTGTATTGGACCTCATGAGAATTCAATCTGTCCCCCAAGCCTTCATGTGGGTAAATACTCATCCTGTATCTGACAGGGGGGAACCCCACACTCTTGAACATTTACTCCTGGGAAAAGGTACTAAAGGACGTTTTGTAGCTTCATTGGAAGAAATGTCATTGGGGAACAGTTCAGCTTATACTGCTCAGCTGCGTACATGTTATCATTTTCACACAACTGCAGGGAGTTCCGTATTTTTTAATCTTTTTCAAACAAAACTTGATGCCATGCTTCATCCTAACTTTTCCGATGAGGAGATTCGAAGAGAAGTGAGAAATATGGGTATTACGAACGATCCGGTGAATGGAACT
>CAJXJG010000184.1 GCA_913054425.1 uncultured Fidelibacterota bacterium | reverse complement strand
TCGAAGTATTAATATAATATTTTTTTTCTTCTGACAAATATTCAAATCCAATTGAATAGGTGTTTTGTCCTAAAGCATCTGTTCCGAAAATATTCATACCTATTGGATAAAACATATGTGTGTATGGTACAAGCAATTCTTTAAGATTACTGGAATATCCCCCTTTTTTAGGACTTAAATTTAATGATAAGAAATCAGGAGTGGTAGATTCTGTCCAAATACCAGACTCCCATTCAATAAAATTCAATGGTTTAACAAAAATATCTTCGCCTGTGCTTGAAAGCCCTATAAAATATAAATAATCTCCTATTACTACACCGTCCCTGGAAAATCCTTCATTGGTCAACTGATATTTTATCTTATCATTTAAATCATAAGAAAATATCGAATAGGTTTTGTTATGATTTGTACTATAAAATAGTTTGTTGTTTTGTAGATGAATATCAAATTCTGCCCAGGGGGAATTTGTGATTGTTGTAAAGGTAATATCTTCAAGATCAAGTTGATTTATATTCCAGTTTTCAAAATCTCTCCTGCTCACAACAAAGATCCCTTCCTTTCCAGCTTCCAATTCGGAAATCAACTGGTCAGTCACAGCAACTTTATGCTTGTCTCCATTTGAATAGTTCCATAATTCTGAACCAAACTTATGCTTTTGATCTTTTGAATATAGAATATCACCATTATTTAAAATACAAAATGCACGTATATCATCTTTACAAACTTTTTTACTTTTACCAGTGTTAATATCTACGGAATAAAGGATTGAAGTATATCCCCAGGTCGAAACATTAGGATATCCCCGATCCAATTCTTTTACGGTGTAGTAAATTTGACCATTATATATTTGGATTGGTGCTTCTATTGAATATTTCAAATCTGCAATGACTTTTTCTTTCTTATTTGAAGGGTCAAATTCAACAAGTTGAGAAAACCCGATATCAATATCATTGAAATATCTCCTAAAATAATAAATCTTACCTCCATTTCCTTTTAAAAAGGACTTATACCAACCAGAATCGGTTAATTTTTCTCCATCAATTCGCCAGTTTTGATATTTTTCTTCTTCAAACTCAGTCCAATCTTTATAAAGTTTCTTCATACTCTTGCCATAAACTTTTTTAGACGCTAAATCAAGACCTAACCAGGGAAACGATAGACCAACCATCGGGGCCCACCAGTAAGAACCAAATTTATTAAAAAGTTCGGGAAATTTATCTTTTCCGTACATATTTGAAAGATAGTTAAAGAACATTCCACCATTCAAATACCAGTCTCCAATTGGATAGGTTGGAATTATATTTGTTGCTGTAGTAATGGAAGGCAGTATTTTCTCTTTGGCCCTGCTTGCAATTACGGCATCGAAATAACCATCATTTATTCTGCCCTCATAAGAGGATTGTTGAGATTCACTAAAAACTGTAATCCCTTCTTGTATCCAAGCTGGAGATACCCGGTTTGGTTGGAAAAATTTTCCAAGCAAAAATTCAGAAAATCTTCCTGCACCTTTTGTATTTGTTAAGTGTCCAATGTGGGTGTATTCATGAATTCCAACAGAACGAAACCAATTTTGATTAAAACTGAGATTAGAATTCGAACCAGGTTCAAAAGTAAAAATGTGTATTTTATTTTTCCAGGCATCCGCATATGCATTTGAATACATACCATAATCTTCGATAATAATGGGGATCTTATCAATTTTATTACCGGTTAATTTGATTACTCCGTTCCGGTAATACTCAAGGTTTTGCAGTGCCTGATTTGCTTCCAATTCGTAGCCGTTTGGATAATAAACTATAAAATTATCCGTTTCCAGCATCTCCCATTTTGAATTTAATTGACCAGACAATTGATTTGAAGAAAAATGGAAGATACATATCCACACAGCAATATTAAAAATAAAAGACTTAGGCTTCATGAATGAATTTTCCTTTGAAATGAATTTACCCTTTCCCCCATCGAAAAAGATACAAGAAACTCCGTTTTTCGGGGTTTCTAAATTTTTATAAATTTTGTTAAGGAAAATTATTTAAATAAATAATATTCCATCCAAAACATTAACGGAAATATTTAATATATTCAACATATAAAAAGTTACAATTCTAAAAAGAAAACCAGAATAATGAAAATAAAAAACTTCACTCCTCTCCTTCTCATTTTCTTTATTTCCTGTGCAACTATGGTACACCTTTTATTTCCATTAGAAAATATCCCCCTGCCAACCGGTCCATATAAAGTTGGAACAAAGTTGTATACATGGATAGACAGTTCACGACAAGAATGGCTTGATGAACACAGCAATTCCGTTCGCCGCATCCCTGTTCAGGTCTGGTATCCAATGGAAAAAGGATCGCATCAATTACACTCTTATTATTTAGACTATCCAAAAGATTATATCCACGTCATTAGCACGGATTTTGGCATCCCTGGGAAATTATTAGTAAATGTATCCAAAATCCGAACGAGCGCAACCCATAATGGCAATCAAAACCAGGAACTTGGAAAAAGACCTGTCATTATTTTTTCCCACGGATTAGGCGGATTCAAAAATCAAAATACTGTTCAGTTCGAAGAACTTGCCAGCCATGGATATGTTATTTTCGCCTGTGACCATGTTTATGATGCAGGTTTTGTCCGGTTTTCAGAGGATGAAATTATTTACAGTAAATCGTATAAAGGACATTTCCCTGAAGGTACATCCGATGAAGAATATTGGGATACAAGAGCGAAACATCTTTTGATACGTTCACAGGATATTTCCTTTATCATTGATCAAATTGAGAAGCTGGATACTATTGATCGGACCCTTTCTCAACTATGTGATTCACAAAACATATCACTTATGGGTCATTCCTTTGGTGCAAGTACGGTTCTTGCTACCTCCTTAAGGGAAAAAAGGATTAATTCCTGTGTTGCCCTGGATGCATGGACACTTCCCATGCCATCCAAGATAATAAACCAAAATATAAACACACCCTTACTCCATGTGGGACAGTTGAGTGATAAATACTGGGAAAATAAAAATAATCGCTTAAAGTTAGATACATTGGCTCAGAATAATGAAAAACAATCCATAAGAATCAGGATCCCCAAAACGAAACATTTTGATTATTCTGATTTTTCTCATTTTACCTGGGCAACTAAAATGTTTGGTATCACCGGGAAAATAAACAGGGAGAAATTCAGGTTATCTTTAAATAAACTTTTAGTGGATTATCTCAATTATACTGTCTTAAATAAGGGTGAATTTACAGTAGAGAGAGTAAAACAATTGTATGGCGGAATTGAAGTAATTAAAAATATAAAACAATAAAACTACTTTTCTTAAAAGTCACTTCAACTAGTTATTAATAAAAAAAAAAGGGTCTAAAAAGACCCTTTTTTTTTAAGGCATTATTCCAAGTTAAAAACCAAATCTTAAAGCCAACACTTGATTAGTATCGAAATACGCTGTAGGTATGAAAGCGTAATCGACACTCATATTGATACCCGTAATATTTTTTAAATTAAGAGATCCACCAAATGAAATACCATCGAATGGATTTTCATAATCCCATTTATTTTCTGTGGTATTAATTTCTTGTGCTGCCATAGATAACTTATATCCAGCACGAACGGTTGCCAAATCCCCCAAAGAATAGGAACCTAAAAGACAGACTTCATCGGTAGCATAGTAATTGCTCGTATATGTCACACCAATATTAATTCCTGCCACAGCGTATGTTGCTGACATATCCATAGTGAACGGCAAGTCGAAGGATGCAGCATCAACCTTATAATATTCCACTGGACGATTGGCATCCGGTACTTCTGCCGAGACTCCAAGACCCTCACCGCCATAAGTAACTGGACTCCCAAAATTACGGATCACAAAGCCAACATTCAGACCTTCAATATCCATCAGGGAGCGATATTGGACACCGACGTCAAAAGTAAGAGCATTGGCGCTTACGCGTCCAAAACTTTCGCTGACCCAGTTGGCGTTAAATCCAACAC
>CAJXJG010000183.1 GCA_913054425.1 uncultured Fidelibacterota bacterium | reverse complement strand
TTTGCGCCTGCAAATATTCCTGTTCTGTTTCAGGAAGAATTAATGTCAGTGTGGAATCAAATCCTCGATGGTCTGCCATGGAAAATTGCTTAAGCCCTGAACTTGTATCAGTCACCGTGAACATGAATGATGTTTTTGTTGGCCTTACAAAATCTATATCCAGTGCATTCAAGTTGGACTCACCCATTAGTATTTCTGCCATGGCAGTTTTTTCAGGTACGCTGATGGTTGCTTTTCTTCCTTTTACCTTCATTTTCAGATCGGTGGAGATTCTGGCGGATGATGTTGTATCAAAGGCTAAGTTGAAATACCGCCAATGCCACATTTTTCCAAATGCGGACAAATCCGTTAAATTGGCTTCTCCATCAGGTGCTGGACGAACATGTGGGGGATCATCTCTAAATGGACCCAGATCCGTTGCCGGCCAGGATTGGTTAAAAGCCAGAATATCTTCCACGGTAATGTCATAGTCATTATTCAAATCAGCCCAGAGTTTGGAATAAAAATGGAGCGTATCCGTGACCCAAAGGGTATTGTAAGCCACCGCACTGTCCACAATGACCGTCACTGTATCATAACTCGCCAGGGTATCCGTCCAAATAACTGTGATGACAGAATCCCCGTATTCATGTGATGCCATAAAATTTGAATCTACAATTGAATTCACAGACAGATCATAAACGTAGATGGGTCGATTGAATTTGATGGTGAGTGTATCGTTATTGAGAACGGAAAGAAATCCCGCAGAATCTGAAACAACATTCGGTGTAATTTTATTGACAACCGGAAAACTATCATCAAAATAAACACCATCTGTTCTTGCTGAGAAGGATTTATTGGTTGCCAAATCGGTGGCTTTGATGTACGTATAATACAATGTGTCCCGGACTAAACTTAATCCAGTTACTGTCATGCTGTCTGTACTATCCGAACGCATCCAATTCAGAATATTGGTTGTATCTTCTCCTGTTCCAATGGTTATCTCATAATAATCAATTTCTGTATTATCCGTAAAGTTTGACCAAATATAACTGAGTCGTGTAGAATCAATGGCATAATCCAGATCCATAACCCAATACCCATCCATGATTGATCCCGTATCCGGATTTTGTGTATCAATGTAAATACTGTTTCCCCAGATTGTGTCAGAATAATTTCCAGCAGAATCACGCACAAAAACACCTCCGAAGTAAATGCCGTCATTGGATAAACTCAATCCGCCCATCCCCGCTAAAGAACCCTGATCAGAAAGTGTCCAATCCAACACATCCGTCGAATTTGAGTCCGTACCCAGCCCCACATAGGCATCCCTTAAGCCTGCAAGGGAATCAAACTGTGTCCAATACAGCGTGATTGAGTCAGACTGATTATAATAATCAATGTCCTGTCCTTCATTTCCTTCCAACAGATTTGTGACCGACGGATTCGTTTTGTCCAATGTAACGGAACTGCCATCCATGGATGATAAAACCTGATCACCCTCATTGCCTGCAGTATCATTATAGGTGATATAAAACGGGATTTGGCCTTCAGAATCAGTGGATAGAATTGTTTTTGTTATTGTCCAGGTTAACCCGGCATTAACGCCTGTACCTATCAATGAATCTAAAATTATGACAGCAGTTGCAGATGAAAGTCCTTCGCTGCCCGTAAAATTCAAGGAAATATTATCAGAGACTTTGGCCCAAGTTGTATCTAACGCATTATCAGAATGGATAGTAACTTCTGTTAGAGATGGTACTGTTTCATCAATATGAAGCGTTGTATTATCCGTTGTTCCTACTGTTTCATTCCCGGCCAGGTCTCTTGCGATCGCCGTGAATTGTGCATTTTCACCTTCTGCGAATCCTTCCATGGCTGTGAATTCCGGTCTTGTTATTTCGAGTTCCTGAGCACTTGTACCAAACCCGCCAGTGATGGGTATTTCATCTCCGAGATTTATATACGTATCTTCCCCAAATCTAACTTGGGGTTGAAAGGTACCGCCAATCAAGGTTTCATCATCGGGGACAGGCACGCGTAATGTGATGGAGTCATTACCCGCATTCCAATATCCAAAAACAACATTCCCCCCCGAAACGAAGACCGTATCCAATTCAAAATCGGCTGGCGGTGTCATATCAAATAAGACAGATGTTTCATTGGTTGTTTCTTCCACCTTATCTCCAATATTTCCCACCAAGTCGGAAAACCCAATTTCGAATTCGATATATCCCTCTGCTTCGGTTCCATCCATAATTCGCCAAGAACGGAAAGGAGTCCTAGACTCGTTTTCAAAAGTAGTGTCTGCTTCAAACCCCGCAATGAGTACATTTATTATTAAAAGATCCTCATCTGAAATGAAATCAAGGAAAAGCGTGTCTTCAATAATCGCCAATCCCCTATCCATGTCATTGGTTGATGAGAAAGAAACAGTTGTGAGAGTTGGTTTTGTGCCATCAAAACGAACGGCACTACCATCCGTTGTAGAAGAAACATCAGTTCCCATATTTCCTGCTGTATCACCAAACACAATATTAAATGAAACCAGGCCGTCACTATCAGAATCCTGAAAAGAATAAGTTGATATCCAATTCCTGTTTGAGCCACTATGAGTCGCATCCTGGTTTGAGATCTGCACCTTGATTGAATCCAATCCTTCTGCCGATGAAAATGTTAGGGTATCTGTGTCACCCACTTTTGCCAAGGAATCCGCGATGGTATTATTGGTGCGTTGAGTTACAGGTGCCAGTGTGGGTAAAATTTCGTCAATATGAATAGTGGAGGAACTGGCAGATCCAGTCGTTGTATTTCCAGCTTTATCCCATATAATTGCCCGAAAGGTGGTATTCCCATTTTCGATATAATCAGATACACTTTCAAAATCCGCTTCCGATACTGAGATTAATTTGTCAGTCCCAAGATCACTTTCTTCGATACTAACTGTATCGGCTAAGTTGGAATAACCACCGCCAAAGGATGTTTGGAGTTGAATTCCTCCATTGGGCAATGTTTCATCATTCGGTATTGGAATAACAATATCTAGCGTTTGATTGGATGCATTCCAATACCCTGCTACTTCAATCCCATTTTTAGAAACCACATCTCCAAGGGTGAAATCATCCGGTGGCGTCATATCAAATAATACAGAACTGCCATTCGTGGTTGCTGAAACCGTATTACCGGCATTTCCAACCCAATCCACGAAATCAAAAATAGAAAATGGGATAAATCCTTCTGCCTCGCTGCCTGTCATTTCATAAACAGCATTGTACACACTGCCGGACGCAAAGGTTAAGTCAGGTGAATTGCCGGCGATGGTTACACTCGATGTGCGCAAGGTTTCAACCGATGTGAATTGCAGATACAGGGAATCACCCATGATGCATAAAGTTGTGTCGAGATTATTGTTACTGAATAAGGTCACAAACGGCAATGTTGGCGATGTGCCATCAAACCGAACCTGTGAACCATCTTGCGTTGCGGTGAGTGTGTTTGATGGGTTCCCGGCGGAATCCGTCATTGAAATAGTAAACGTTACCCAGCCCTCTGTATCTGATTCTGTAAAAGTGTGTGTCGTGGAAAAATTTAGTCCATCCTGAGAGGGTGTTTTTACAGATCCTGCCAATTCAACACTTAAGTCCCGGTGAACTTCACTAATCGTAAATGATAATGTATCCACGGTGCCAATACCGGCCAATGAATCTCCATACACATTATTGGTGGCCATCCGGGTTGATGAAAATTCGGGAATAGTTTTATCAAATTGAACATTTGTGTTATTTGTGGTTGTATCCGCATCCGGCCCTGTGGCACCACCCAGATCTGAGTAGGTGATTAAAAATGGAATATCACCCTCATCATTACTATTATCCATAACATGGTATCCCTGGTACTGCGCCATGGAAAGTTCGTTATAGCTTGATGCTACACCGGCAATGGTTATGGTAATATTGTCCAATACTTCCGATGCAGTGAAGGTAACAAAGACCGAATCTCCAACCTTAGCCCAAGAGGAA
>CAJXJG010000182.1 GCA_913054425.1 uncultured Fidelibacterota bacterium | reverse complement strand
TTCTTTAACCAGAAACCATTCCGTTACAAATCCAAACCTTAACTCCAATTACGCCATAAGTTGTGTGAGCTTCTGTGAATGCATAGTCTATATCAGCCCTCAGTGTGTGTAAAGGGACACTTCCACTCATAAACTTTTCGCTTCGTGCTATTTCAGCACCGCCCAGACGACCAGCAACATTTATTCGGATTCCTTGTGCCCCCATTCTCATCGTAGATTGGATTGTTTTATTAACTACTCGTCGATATGAAATTTTCTTTTTCAATTGGTGGGCAATGCTTGAGCCAACAAGCGCAGCATTCATCTCTGGTCTTTTTACCTCTGAAATATTAACTTGGACATTTTCCTTTGCGGAAAGCTGTTTCAATTCTTTTTTTAATCGATTGACCTCTTCTCCTCCTCTTCCGATAACAATCCCTGGGCGAGCTGTGTGAATTAAAATAGTCACACCCTTGGAAGTTCGGGTAATATTGACTTGAGAAACACCCGCATTTGGAAGGCGATGTTTTAAATACTTCCTTATCCTGACATCCTCCATTAATTGCTCACTAAAAGACCCTTTATGTGCATACCAATTTGATTTCCATGCTTTATTCACAATTAACCTAAACCCCACTGGATGTGTTTTTTGACCCACTATATTTCCCTAATTATTTTCTGTAGTTACCACAATTGTCAAATGACTTGAAGGACGACGAATAGGGGCAGCACGCCCCATTGCTGCCGCACGAAACCGTTTCATTGGTGGACCACCATTTACAAAAGTTTCTTTAATATCTAATGTCTCCGGGTTGATGTTTTCATCCATTTTTCCAACCATCAAATTCGCCACGGCTGATCTCAATGTTTTTTCAATGACATATGCTGCTTTTTCTTTTGAGAAATGCAAAATATTTAAAGCAACCCCTACTTTCTCTCCACGAATTGCATCCAATGATTTTCGAATCTTACGCGGAGAAAAACGAATATATCGTGTAACAGCTCGAGCTTCCATTGCTTATTTACGATCTCCTGAGTGCATCCTAAATATCCTTGTAGGAGCAAACTCACCAAGCTTGTGTCCTACCATATTTTCATAAATATAGACCGGAATAAATCTATTCCCATTATGAACAGCTAATGTATGACCTACGAAATCAGGCGTGACCATTGATTGACGTGACCAGGTTTTAATTACCTTCTTTTTACCTTTCTCATTAATCGCTTGAATTTTCTTTACTAACTTAGGATCTACAAACGGTCCCTTTTTAATGGATCGTGGCATCCTACTTTCTCCTCTTAATAATTAAATCGTTTGATTTTTTATTCCGCTTCCTTGTTTTGTAGCCTTTGGTTGGCTTTCCCCAGGGGGTAGTCGGATGACGTCCACCGGAAGATTTTCCTTCACCCCCACCCATAGGATGATCTACAGGATTCATAGCTACTCCCCGAACCTTTGGACGACGCCCTAACCAGCGGGAACGACCAGCTTTTCCTGAAACAACTTGTTCATGAGCACGATTTCCAACTTGTCCAATTGTTGCCCAACAGTTTTCATGGACCATTCGCATTTCGCCAGAAGGTAATTTTAATGTAGCAAATCCACCATCATGTGCCATAATCTGGGCAGAAGCGCCTGCACTCCTTGCTAACTGTCCACCATTGCCATGGATCAATTCGATGTTATGAACAATCATACCTGAAGGAATTGCCTTTAATGGGAGCGCATTAGCTCTTTTAAGTGGAGCTTTTTCACTTGCTAGAATTTTATCATCCACTTTCAACCCGAAGGGAGCAAGTATATACCGTTTTTCACCATCAGCATAATGAATGAGTGCAATGTAGGCAGAACGATTTGGGTCATATTCAATTGTGGCAACTTTTCCAGGGATTTCATACTTATTCCGTTTAAAATCAATGATTCGATATCGGCGACGGTGGCCTCCACCGCGATGTCGGGAAGTAATTCTACCATTATTATTTCTTCCACCAGTTTTCCGTAATGCAATTGTTAGTTTTTTTTCAGGTTTATCAGTTGTTATATCTGCAAAATCGGGACGTGTCGCAAAACGACTTCCCGGTGTAACTGGTTTTAATAGACGAATTCCCATTTCTACCCTGTTACTTCACCCTTAAATAAATCAATGGTGAAGCCCTGCTTTAATGTTATCACTGCTCGTTTCCAATTTGAACGCCGACCTTGGGTTCGAATTACACGTCCTCCACTACGAACCGTTGTCCGCTTAATTTTTCCTTTTCGTCTCATGGTAGCAACTTTTTTAACTTCAACATCAAACTTTTTTTGTATCGCTTTTTTAATTTCAATTTTGTTGGATCTTATCGCAACTTGAAAAGCGTATTTACGTTGAGTTTCCCCCAAAAGGCTCATTTTTTCCGTTAGTAAAGGTCGAATAATTATTTCTCGATGATCATCCATGATACTACTGCTTTAATTGTTCGTTTAATAACACTATACCAGCTTTATCGAAAAGCAGAACATCGTTATCAATTAAATCATAAGCACTGGCATGTTCAACTTTAATAAGTGTTATATTTTTAAGATTTCGGACAGAAAGAAAAAGATTTTCATCAACTACAGCAGGAAGAACCGTGATTCTCTTTCCCCTCAGTTTCAAATCATCTACTAATTTATTAAACTGACTAGTTTTAGGATTATCAAATTTGAATTCATTTACTACAAAAATAGCACCATCTAAAGTTTTACTGGACAGGATACTTTTTCGGGCTAATTGTCTCATTTTTTTGTTGATTAATTTTTTATACGTGTGAGGCTGCGGACCGAAAACCGTCCCTCCTCCCTTCCAAAGAGGTGAACGAATTGTACCTGCCCTTGCGGCACCCCGACCCTTCTGACGAAATGGTTTTCTTCCTCCACCTCTTACCATCCCACGGCTTTTTGAAGCGTGAGTACCTTGATGCCGATTGGATAATTCAGCCAGAACGATTTGATGTACAACACTCTCATTGGGTTTAATTCCAAAAATAGAATCATCACCAATAATTTTTGATGTTTTTGTTCCGTGTACTTTTAGTTCCATATTACTTAGCAATCGTTACTATTCTATTGTTTGCACCTGGAATAGCTCCTCTCAATAATAGAAGATTCTTTTCCTTATAAACTTTAATAACTTCAAGATTTTTAACCGTTACTTTTTTATTTCCATGGTGACCCGGCATACGCATCCCTTTGAACACTTTTGATGGCGAAGAAGCCTGCCCAATGGACCCGGGGTGACGAAGATACTCAGTCTGGCCATGTGTGGCCGGCTGCTGGTGAAAATTATGCCTTTTGATTACCCCTGCAAAACCAGCTCCCTTTGATGTTCCAGAAACTTGCACATGGTCTCCAACCTTAAACAATGAAACATTGAATTCCTGGCCTAGTTTATACTCAAACCCGGGAACAATACCAAATTCCATCAGTATTTTTTTTGGTTGAACTCCAGCTTTTTTAAAATGCCCATTTAACGGACTGTTCGAATGTTTTACTTTTCTTTGTCCATATCCAATCTGCACAGCTTCATACCCATCAGTTTTAACGGATTTCACCTGAGTAACGGTACATGGTCCAGCCTCAATAACTGTAACTGGAATCATGTTTCCAGAATCACTATAGATCTGTGTCATTCCAATTTTTTTACCAATCAAACCACGCATAATTATACCTTAATTTCAATATCTACACCAGCTGGAAGATCTAGTTTCATAAGTGCTTCAACGGTTTTTGGAGTAGAATTAAGTATATCCACTAATCGTTTATGTATTTTAGTTTGAAACTGCTCCCGAGATTTTTTATCTACATGTGGTGACCTCAAGACCGTGTATACTGTCCGTTTTGTCGGCAATGGAATTGGTCCTGAAATAATGGCACCTGAAGATTTTGCTGTCTTGATAATTTTCTCCGTGGATTTATCAAGGATGATATGGTCATAAGCCCTTAGACCGATGCGAATAGTTTGTTTAGCCATATAATTTTCCTTATTCGATAATATCAGTTACTACACCAGCCCCAACCGTA
>CAJXJG010000181.1 GCA_913054425.1 uncultured Fidelibacterota bacterium | reverse complement strand
ATTGAGTATCTCTCCCCTCTTGCCAATCATGTAATCTTTGGAATTGGTAATATGGTAGGCTGGGGCGAACAATTTGTACAAAAATTGAAAGATTTCCAGTCCGATGATTGAAATTGCAGTAGGATTAGGGATTGTATTAAGTCTTATCCTCTCTGAAACGGTAGGAGTTACGGCTGGAGGATTAATCGTTCCTGGATATATAGCATTTAATTTACATGATCCTTTGAGAGTTATCGGGACTATGGGCGTCAGCCTCCTTGTGTTTTTAATCGTTAAAGGGTTATCCATAAAAATCCTGATTTATGGGAAACGG
Source organism: uncultured Fidelibacterota bacterium (assembly GCA_913054425.1). Lineage (GTDB taxonomy): Bacteria > Fidelibacterota > Marinisomatia > Marinisomatales > UBA8229 > UBA8229. The sequence goes on along the minus strand of CAJXJG010000181.1, from coordinate 3,732 downwards.
AGATTGGCTTTTTGTCTTTTGTTGGGGTTTCTACTGGGATATTTATCAAAACTGTATCTGTATTTTCCGGAAGACAATGTAAACCTCGCTGCTATTGGAAATATTATTCCCGGACTCATCGCAAACTGGATGGAAAGACAGGGCGTGTTGAGAACAATAAGCGTTGTTATAATAACGGCCAGTATCATTCAATTATTGATGATGTTGTTGGGAATGGAGATACCTCATGTTTAGGCCTGTCATTCAAAAAACACGGTATTTGGTTGCTTTAGCCATTTTTAATTACCTCATGTTTCTCTGGGCATCGCATACCATTACAATTGAGAAAGCTATTGGGTACGATTACAAGATCCAAGCTGCTCAATTAATGAAAAAAGCAATGGATTTCCTACGCACCTACCGGCTTGGAGAACAGGGTGTTTTTGTAGGAGACTCTGTTTTAGATCCAAATGAAACCATGCTGGTTGGGACAGCTTATGGATGTTCCACTGATGAGGGGTATTTAGATGCAAAGGTTTCGACTTTAAATCCCAACTTTTCCGCTGTAATTATAGATTTACTTGCACAGGCCGGTGTTGAACAAGGTGATACGATAGCTCTTGCATATACTGGTTCTATGCCAGGAGCAAATATAGCTGCCCTGGCTGCATGTGAAATTATGGATGTGAAACCTGTAATTATTTCATCAGTAGGCGCTTCATGGTATGGTGCCACCGATACAAATTTCACTTGGCTGGATATTGAACGAATCCTGTATGAAAACAAAATATTTTCTCATAAATCTCTCCTGGCCTCTATTGGTGGGAAAAGCGATATTGGAAGAGGATTAACCAGGGAATGTCAAGAATCTTTACAAAATGCAATCACAAGAAACAGCGTTGAAATTATTTATGAGAAAGACTGGCGTAACAGCATCAAGAAAAGAGTAACATTCTATGGAAACATTACTCCTATTTCACATTACAAGGCGTTTATAAATATTGGCGGAGGAATAGCAAATTTAGGTGTAGGTGATTATAGTCCAAGAAATGGTGTCCTTTTTCCGGAAGATTTAATGACATTCCAAAATGAGAGTGTCCTTAAAACTTTTTCCAAAGAAAAAATTCCTGTTATCAATATCAGGAGTATTAAACAATTAATAAAATTGTATGGATTACCGTATTTCCCTATTCCACTCCCTCCTATTGGAGAAGGGATCCTATTTATGAAACCAACTTATAATAGAGTAGTCAACTTTATTGCACTGCTTTTTACTGTCCTGGCAACAGCAGGCATAGGAATTTACAGTCATAAACAAATACATAATCGAATGGAATCATATGAACCGGAATCGATCTTGTAGAATTTACAAGCCTGGCTTACTTTTACTCGGAATTATTATTCTTTCCATTTTACAGGGAGAAACAATTCTCCCGTCTGAAAGAGATAAGAAAGAAATACTCACCATTAATGAGAAAAAAAGGACATATTATCAACTCCATAATACTTCCTTAACGTATAAAATGGCAGGTCCGAAACGTGTCGAAATCATTGCTCGGGGTGTTGTTCCGAAAAAAGGTTATAAGGTAGTGCGTTTTGCTTATAAATTGACTACGGATAATGGAGATTCAATCATTATCAGCCAAAATGCAGTAAAAACAAAAAATATCACTTCCTCCCAACATCCCGGTTATGGGTTTACCCTTCCTGGAAAATATTTTATAAATATCCCCAAGGGAAATCATTGGTTCAAAATTGAACCGATTCCAAAAGCAGATTCACCAGTAGTCATTCGAGTGCGGGTAAAAGAATTCGAAAAGGGTGATAAGGACAGGCAGTTTGTAAAATCCATAGCCGGAACCAATCCGAAACACCTCCTCATTGGTAAAAAATCTATTCGGTATTATGAATTGAAGCATGGTGAGCGTCTTCAATTTGAACCAAAAAATTTCAGTAAACTAACGTTGCTTTCAAGACTAGGTTTTATGAATGGTATGTCTAATTATGAAAATTATCAAATTCGTGTCTGGAGAGATGACACAATTTATGGTACCTACTTTTTCTCTACAGAAAAATCCGAGGACAGCATCATTAAGGAAGATAAAAAAGTTATCCCCGGGAAATGGCGATCCTGCGAAATAAATCTTTTAAAAAGGAAACATACGTATTCAGTTGAATTGCTGGATAAAGGTAAAAAAGTGTTCGTTCGATGCCTAGGAAATCAATGAAGATTATTAAACTTTCAATACTTTTCTTGTTCATTTTTTGGTTAAATGCTCAATCTGTGGTAAATCAATTTCGTGTTCCTATTTATCTAACTCCTTCAATTACCCTGGGTTATGACAGCAATTTTCTGAGACTATCAGAAATTGATAAAACCAATGCTTCCTCGGAACCATCTATGTTAGGAGATTCGAAAACATTTGATAGTGAAATCATTCGCCCGGAATTGAAATTACAATACAGCCCCGTTTTCTCTACCAAACATGAGACAAACTTTATAATTAATCTGGCATCGGCCGTTTTCGGACAATCAAAAAATAAATCTTATTCGTCTTATTTCATCCGGTTTGAGCAGCATCTTGGACCCTACCAATGGCTTAAGATCGGATACTCATTACAGCCTGAACTACTATTAAGGTATTATGAAGATCGTGATCTAATTTCAACTCAACTGCTTCCCTGTACCTTTTCCAATGAAACAATATATATATCTTATTCCTACCCAATACTTAAAAAAACCTGGCTTCGCTTAAAAGGCAAAAAAAACAATCAATACTACAATGAGAATTTTACAGAATTTGATACGGATATTTTCAGTGGAGAAATACGGTTAACTACCAGTTATTTCCGTAAAAATAAATTCACAATTTTCTTTGAGAATGGAATTGGAACAAATATTAGTTATAATACTGGACTGATAACTAGCAGGTTAGATCGATCTAATAAATATATTCAGTTTGGAGGGTTATGGGTTTATTATCCCTCAAAGTTTCTGAAGTCGGCTATCCTTTATTTCACAAATAATCAAAGAACCTATCTTGGTGAGGACATCCATGATCCGCTTCATGGCGGGCGGGAGCATGAGGATATCCAGATACAAATCAGGCTTCAAAAGAAACTGGTTCCTAATTTTGAGGTTGAGCTACGAGGTAAATTTCGAACAAGAAAAGTTTTTTCTGAATTTGAGTGGGTTGAAGAGTTAAAGAGTTTTAATAGATATGAGTTCTCAATGAAAATAAGTTATTCAACACATTTGAACCTTTTATACTAAAGAAATAAATCATGTATAAAATAAAATTATTATTCCCTTTAATATTTGGACTGATGATCTATTCTTGTATGTCTCCAACTGACCCTGAAGGAATTAGTTCTCAACTTGAGGCAACAATAAATACCGGAGGATATTGTTTGAACCTGGATTATAATGATTCTCTCTTAATTGCTGCCGCAGATGAAAACGGTTACCAGATTTATACTTATCAAATTTCAAGTGATGGTCTTTTTACTTTTGCTTTTCAGTTTGGGAACACTGAATTGAGTTCAGGTGAGTATTTTAGAGCAAATAATGTTCTTATTTCAAAAATGAGGAACTATTTTCTTTTAATGGATAAAAATGATGGTTTATATGCATCAAGTAACTTATCTGACAATAATATTCTAACCCATATTTATTCAGGGTCTTCTAATCAAGATTATATACAAGACGTTTTTCTAAATGAAAATGGCAACAGTATTACTATGTATACTTTA
>CAJXJG010000180.1 GCA_913054425.1 uncultured Fidelibacterota bacterium | reverse complement strand
AAGCGATCTCGTTTGGAAATATGAGCTCGTATATTTGAAGGATCATCATAACATTTTATAGCCACATAAAAATTCTCATCGTCGTATGTAACAAATGCTTCTGTGTTAACAATCGGAGCAATATTTTCACCGGGCATAAACTCATAAAAATCATTTATAATATTGGTTCCTTGCCAGCCTTGATCATCAAGCAGGCCATCTATGGTGATATCTCCCAATGCACGGGAAATATTGTAAACGGGAAGTTGGGATTGAATTCTCTCTTCCGCAATAATAAGATTTGTAATCAAAAAAATTATGAATGTTAAACGTATACGTATCATGTGCAGGAATTGGTATGTAAATAGAATTATTTTCTATTACCAGAGTGGTTGTCAGTCACTCATTTAATACGATAATACCTGAATCATTCGTGCGAACCCAATAACTCTTTCCAGGTAAAATGAAGTCAGCAGACTCATAACTACCATTAAATTCAAAAATTGTACCGGGAATGATTAATTCATTTTCAGCCAAAAAATTGTTTGCGTCAACTGTGTGAGAAATACTGCCAATCAGGTTCCAACCTTCATTTACTTCGATGGCTAATACGTGAATGACTGTCCCTGTAATGACAACAGTACCGGCGCTGTCGAAACGCAGCCAATATCCTTCCCCCAGCTCTAAATCTGTTTCCGGAATATACGATCCATCAAATGAAAAAAGAGTACCTTCAACGGATCCGGGAAAAAGTGAATCAGAAGCCGTGTTTTGTACACTAAGGGGTACACTTACCAAATTCCAATTTTCTGAATACTCAATCTCAATGAAAATTAGTTCTGTAAACGGCTGAAATTGAGGTTCTTTGTCACTTCCGCTATCATTTGTCAAATTTGTTTTATCTGTTCCGTCAGCGTTCATCAGGTAGACTTCATAATTGCCATCCGTGTAGGCCTGGTACACAATTTGAGTCCCATCAGGTGAAAATCGTGGAGAAAAATCTCCGCCTGAATTCGTTGACAAAGAGTTGAGATTGCTCCCATTGGTTTCCAGCATATAAATCCCGTAATAACCCTCCCGATTGGAAATAAAAATAATGTTTGATCCGTCAGGAGAAAAGTGCGGATCTAAATCACTTCCGTCATTTAAAGTGAGATTCACCTGGTTTGCGCCATTTGCATCCATGATATAAATTTCTTCATTTCCATCCCGCGTTGAAACAAAAACAATGTGTTCACCATCCGGAGATACATCAGGCATCTGATCATTTGCTGAATTATTGGTCAGATTTACCTGGTTTTCTCCATCCATGTTCATGATGTAAATTTCAGAGTTTTCGTCCCTGTCCGATACAAAAATAATCTGGTTTCCATCCGGTGTGAATTGAGGCGTCTGGTCAATCGCAGGATTGTTCGTCACATTTATCTGGTTTTCACCATCCACGTCCATAAAATAAACTTCACTGTTTTCATCCCTGTTTGCTTCAAACACAATTTTTAAGCCGTCAGGAGAAAACCTGGGTGAATAATCCCCTCCGTCTTCTTCTGTCAGGTGGTAATTCCCACTGCCGTCTGTATTCATCATCTGGATCTCACCGATGCGATGATGCTGGGCAACAAATACAATTTGAGAACCGTCAGGAGAAAACTCAGGAAACCAATTATCATGGTAATTATTTGAAATATTTATCTGGTCGCTTCCGTCAGCGTTCATGATGTATATTTCATCGTTCCCGCTTCGGTCTGAGACAAAAGCGATTTTCCCCTGGCTAAAAATCCAGGATGACGATAATAATAAACAGGATAAAATCAATTTGATTTTCATAATATTTATCCCGGTATGGAATCAATATTTTTGAGTGCTAATTGCTTATGAAAGTGATAGTTCCTGGGTTATTGGCACGGAGCCAATAGCCATTTCCCGGATTCAGTTCTTCTACATTTGAATATCCCGAAGAAGAATTATAACTAAAAAGTGTACCGGGGATAATTAATCCAGCCGGATCCTGGATATCTGAAATGTTCACATTGTTTGTGATTCCGGAAATGAGATTCCAGCCTTCGTACAAATCAATTGTAAGTTCATTGACAGGAATACCCACAACTGTTGAACTGCCGGAATTATAAAATCTCAACCAATATCCATTACCAAGGATGAGATTTGTTTCAAGATTATATCCATCACTGTATGAGTATAAAGTACCATTTATTGCTTCAGGAAAAATAATAGCATAGGAAGAATCTTCTACTTCAAGCGGAAGTCCCACCAGGTTCCAGCCTTCGTTGTTGTCAATTACCAAAGTAACGCTTTGAAGTGGGCTCAGAGTTATTGTTTGGACATAGGTATCGTCACCATAGGAAGAATGGCTGTGATTCGTGGCCAGGGAAGAAAGATAGAAGTTAATATCCCCAACATCCGAGTCCGGCGCCTGCCATTGAAATGACCATTGCTGAGAACCCGCCGGATATGCGTCGGCGCCGCACACTGTATGGCCTACATAAACACGGTTGTTTCCATAAAGAAGTTTCGTGTTTTCCGTATCTGTCAGGGTAAACGTGCCGGCGGTTGTATTGTTGCTGCTCTTTAAGGCAGTGGTCTGAAAGCCGAACTGGTTGACATCATCCTGCATCATTGTCAGGTAAAGGGTATAGAGTTCACCGGGAGAGTAATGAAATGAGGCATCACCGATGTTGTAATTCACTGTCCCCGCTCCCGTATTCACAACTCCTGAATGGCAGCCTGCACAATTCACTTCTCCCGGAGCGCCTGAGTGCGCTGCTCCCAGGTTCGGTGCAGAACAGGGATTTCCCTGGCTGGTGGATATTAAAAACAACAGAACTACGGAAATAGAAAGTAATACCGGTAGATTTTTCACTCGGTTCATCCGTATTCTTCCTTAGCGCTCATTCATCTCAAAATAATCATCATCTGCTCCGTTCCCAAATGAAGCTCTTCAGGGGCATCGAAACAACCGTGGAGGTTTATCTCAGCAGGATCATTTTTTTTGTGGATGTGAATCCCTGAGTCTCGAAACGATAGATGTACACACCGCTGGTAACGCCTGTCGCGTCCCAAATAACCTCGTGGGGACCGCTTTCAATTCTCCCATTAACCGGAACGGCTATCTTCCTGCCAATTATATCGTAAATCGTAAGCCGTACATGAGCATCCTCAGGCAGATCATAGCGAATGCTGGTTAAGGGATTGAATGGATTTGGGTAATTCTGATGGAGCGCAAATTCAGCCGGGACTGGTCCGATCTTCCGAAGAATCATCCTGTCCGTTATTACTGCAATTTGCGCTGTATTGTTTTGATCGAGGACATATTCATTACCTGTCAACTCGTCCACCAGTATCCAGCGATCGCCGGTAATTTCTTTGCTGTCAAATGTCCATTGTATTTTCATCGGCCAGCGATCATTTTGAATCAAAATTTCTCCTGTTTTATCCACGATTCTTGAGTCTCCCGCAAAACGGACGTCAAAGGCGCCGGAAGGCGGAAGCGGTGGAAGAGAGTAACTGAGCAACTCACTCTCAGGTACCGAAACACCGAAATTAAGTCTACCAACTGTACCGTCGGCGTTTGTAAACACCAGGGTATGAGCATTTTCACTCCTGTCAATGAATTCCTGGAAAGCTGTCCTTGCGCTTCCGCTTTGAATTGTTATAGTGCCATCGCCGCTTGCTCTCATCCAGTACCCTTTCCCCGGCTCCAATTCATCCACCAGAGTGTATCCCAGTCCAAATCCGTAGATGGTACCCGGAACAATAATCCCGCTGGGATCAATAATGCTTTCTACAGCAATGGCAGAGGAAATACCAGAAATCAAATTCCATCCTGTCACCAGATTCAGTTCTACTGAATTGAAAGGAACTCCTGTAACAATATTGAAACCCTCCGACGGAAAGCGCAGCCAGTACCCTTCCCCGGCAATGAGATCGATTGCCAGTTGGTATCCACCTGCAATGTCGAATGAGTAGAGCGTATTGCTGATAGCGTCAGGGTAAACTGTTTCATAACTCGGATCTTCGACGACCAAAGGCAGGCTCACAAGGTTCCAGTCCGATAAGTGTTCTATGGTTAATTCAACATTCGGTTCAGCTTCGACTCTCATTAAT
>CAJXJG010000179.1 GCA_913054425.1 uncultured Fidelibacterota bacterium | reverse complement strand
GCCTTTGGTAATTACATCCTGCCCCTGCAGATCGGCGCTCCGGATATGGCTTTCCCGCGGTTGAATATGGCCAGCTATTGGGCATATTTTATCGGTGGTGTTCTAATGATTGTCAGTTTTTTTCTACCCGGCGGAGCTGCCCAATCAGGCTGGACTTCCTACTCGCCTCTGGCGGATATCAATACTGGACAAACCATGTGGCTGGTGGCCATGCTGTTTGTAATCTTGTCTTCCTTGCTGGGGGCTATCAATTTTATTGTAACTACTGTCCAGTTACGGGCAGAAGGAATGACCTGGTTCCGATTACCGTTTTTTGTCTGGACACAATTCATTACAGCATTTCTTTTGCTGCTGGCATTTCCCAGCCTGCAAATCGGCGCCATCATGCAGCTGTTGGACCGGGTAGCCGGCGCCAGCTTTTTTATTCCCGCCGGGATTATTCAAGGGGGCCAGGTTTTGGATTACTCCGGAGGTGGCAATCCATTGCTCTGGCAGCACTTGTTCTGGTTTTTAGCCCACCCGGAAGTGTACGTGCTGATTTTGCCGGCCATCGGTATCATTACTGAAGTGATAACCAACAACACCCGTAAGCCGCTCTGGGGCTATCCGGCCATGGTGTATTCCCTCTTTTTTGTGGGTTTCATGTCATTTGTTGTCTATGCCCACCACATGTTCATAACCGGTATGGGTACCGCAGTAGCAACTTGGTTCCAGACCACCACCATGATTATTTCCATCCCCTCTATCGTTTTTCTGGCTGTCCTGGTTTTTACCCTATGGGGCGGATCTATTCGTTTTACCACACCCATGCTCTTTGCTCTGGCCTGGATACCCATGTTCGGTATTGGCGGTTTAACGGGTCTGCCGTTGGGGCTTGCACCGCCGGACATTCATCTGCATGATACCTATTACGTGATTGGACATTTTCATTACATTGTTGCGCCGGGGAGTCTTATTGCATTTTTTGCCGGGCTCTATTACTGGTTCCCGAAAATCTGCGGTAAGAAGCTCAATGATAGACTCGGGAAAATTCATTTTGCGGGGACCCTGATTGGGATGAACCTGGTGTTTGGGCCCATGATGGTGCAGGGCATGGCCGGGGTATCGCGGCGCTTATACGATGGAGGCTTAGAGTATGACCATGCTCAGCCGGTATTATTTCTGAATGAATGGATGACATGGGGCGCCTGGATTATAGGACTATTCCAGATTTTATTCATAGTAAACATTGTATTAACATTGAGAAAAAAATCAAGATCGGAAGAAAATCCCTGGGAAGCCACTACACTGGAATGGGCAGCCGCTTCACCTCCTATAGCCCATGGGAATTTTTTGACTGAACCCATTGTTTATCATTCGCCCTATGAATACAATGTCCCGGTAAATGGACATATAGTGCCGTATTTGCCCCAACATAAAAAAGTAGAAATAAAGGATTAATTGGTGAAAATTCCTTATACAATCACCGAAAGACCTGACACTGGATTGACAAATCCCAAATTTGGGATTTGGTTGTTCCTTGCATCAGAGGTAATGCTGTTTGGCTCACTGTTTTCTTCCTATATTATTTTACGAACCGGTTCTCCATTGTCTCCGAACGTTCTTGCCTGGCCAATACAATCTCACGAATTGAATGTTACTATTGGAGCAATCAATACAGCTGTACTTATTGCCTCCAGTGTAAGCATGGTACTATCATGGGCAGCATTAAAAGAACACCAGCTTAAACGGTTTAAACTGTATATATCTCTGACTATTTTATTGGCTGTTCTTTTCCTTGTTTTGAAGATTTGGTTAGAGTACCTGCCTAAAATTCAGCATGACCATGTGTTGTCCACCAGTACATTTTTTGCCATGTATTACCTGATGACAGGGCTTCATGCGCTGCACATCCTGGGAGGGGTTTTGGTGATGGCCTATTTCCTGGGGCCGGGCAGTAAAATGTGGCAGTCCAACCCGGAACAGTTTACCAACAGGATTGAAGTTACCGGTTTATACTGGCATTTTGTGGACTTGGTATGGATATTTCTGTTTCCAACCCTTTACTTGTTATGAATAAAACAGAAAACGCTCTACCATCAAATCACAACATGCGCTATATCTTAATCGGTACTTCGTTACTTGTGCTTACGGTACTCACCGTATGGACATCATACTTCACTGTAACGGTTGGTGTCAGCATTGTTATCGCCCTGATCATTGCAACCATTAAGGGGTCCTTAGTAGCCAGTTTTTTCATGCATCTTGTTTCAGAAAAGAAACTCATTCTGATTGTATTAATTATTACCGTTGTTTTCTTTTTCGCATTGATTTTTCTGCCCCTCAGTGACACAATGGATAATGTAGGAAACCCAGATGTTTATTAAAAAATATCGAAGACTGCTCTTTATGGTAATTCTTTATATGCCAAGAGCAGTAAATGCCTGTGCTGTTTGTTATGGAGCATCCGAATCAAGACTGGTCCACGGCTCAACTATGGGAGCAGCTTTTCTGGTGGGTCTCACTGCTCTGGTTCTGTCCTGCTTTGGCTACCTGATCGTATATTTACGGAAAAAATCAAATCTGTACAATAAAGTAAAAAAGAATGGAAAGAATTTTCCCTGATGGAGTTTAGGTCATGAATTCGTCTGATTATGGTTACTGGCTACCCAAAGGCGCCTCTACCTTTGCTGCAGAAATAGACACCACGCTCTATCTTGTACATATCCTCATGGCAATCATGTTTGTGGTATGGGGTATCTTTTTCATTATGTTTCTGGTGCAGTTCAGGTCTGGAAAAGGGCGCAAGGTTGAACATGGAGGCTATCCCTGGGGCATCATTCCAATCAGCATGATAGCCTTTATTACGATATTTGATGCGTATATGCTTTATGGCTATGATATACCTTTTTGGGGCCATTTGAAAAAGGACTTTCCGGATGCCAGCAAATCCACAGTAGTCCGCGTTGTTGCCCAGCAGTTTGCCTGGAATGTGCATTATCCCGGCCAGGATGGAAAATTCGGGCGTTCCCGTCCGGAATTGGTGGATGAAAAAATAAATCCCATCGGCTTGGATTTCGATGATCCCGCAGCCAAGGATGATATTACGACCGTGAGTCAATTACGCATTCCTGTGGAAAAGCCGGTTATTGTCCACTTAACCAGCAAGGATGTCATTCACAGTTTTTCCCTCCCCGTGATGCGTGTGAAGCAGGATGTAATTCCTGGTATGACCATTCCGGTCTGGTTCATCCCCACCCGCACCGGTGACTGGCAGATCGCCTGCGCCCAATTATGCGGCAACAGCCATTTTAAAATGAAAGGAATTTTTAAAGTTCAGAATCAGGAAGATTTCGCTGCATGGATGCAAACGAAAGAAGCTGAACTGCCTCAGGACGATGAAGAGGTTTGGTAGATAATCTTGTAGGACCCTGTAACAGGATAAATATCCCTAAGGTAGGTTTCCTTTTTCCCCGGTAGATTTAGATTTGCTTTTTTTATGTGGTCAATGGGGTGATGAAAGAATTTTAGATGTTCTTATCATTGGCGATGGTCGTTACACCTATGATAATACAGAAAATATTTTTGATAAATTTTAAATGGGAAATAATGTTTGTTTTTAAAGAATCAATTTAGAAGCATTAAATACAATATCATAAAGGAGGATGTTATAATGGAATTAAAAATGAATAAAATTAGAGTAGCATTGGTGACGATGAGTTTATTTACCATGCTGATTGGATCGTCCACAATTAACCTATCCGTTAACTTCGTGAACTATGAGTCCGGTCCTGACGCTTATATGTATATGGGTTATGTATGGGAAGGTGCAAGTTGGGAGGACGCATTCGCAGCCGGCGAAGTGCAAAACAAAATGTTTGGGGTTTTCCCCCCGGGAACTGCCAATGGGACTTATGATGTGACCTTTACTGATCTTGCTGAAGGGAATTACTATGCCGGCGTGTTTGAGACGACTTATATGGGATATGTCCCTGATGACCCAGCACTCCTGTTGGTTGGCTGGTATGACCCAGCTGCAGATGGAAACAACGGTCAGGTTGAACCGACTCAGATAACCGTTGAGGCAGATACGGATGTGGTTCTGGAAACAATAACTGCTCCTGCACCACCCCCGCCGAGTGCAGCAGCCATCAACCAGCCGGTGATGTTTATGGATTACATGCCGCAGGATGAGACCACCAT
>CAJXJG010000178.1 GCA_913054425.1 uncultured Fidelibacterota bacterium | reverse complement strand
GTTTACCAAAAGGGGTTTTAAGAATGAAAACACCAAAAAGGAATTGGAGACTGAGTCCCCAGCAAACGATACGGTAATTTATTTGTCTCCTATTGTTGGAGAGGATAAAAGCAATTCCCAACAACAGAATAATTCCTATTAATCCCTGAGGGTGCACTTTTTATTCCTTAGGCGGCTGAAAACAGTTCCGGCACCGGGCTTCATAGATATCGGTTTCCCCAACAACAATCTGTCTGGTTTGCTTTGTTTTTCGTTGTGTACAGGATGCGGGATTTCCACAGATCATGCAGATAGCTCTCAATTTATCCAGGAAGTCTGCTTCGCACATAAGTAGAGGCATGGGTCCAAAAGGATTGCCGCGGAAATCCGTATCCAATCCAGCAATGATCACCCGTTTTTTCTCTGATGCGAGAGATTTACACACGCTCACCAGGCTATCATCAAAAAACTGAGCTTCATCAACACCAATAACCTCCGAGTCTTGAGCCAATTCTATGATTTCTTGAGCATTCTTTACAAGGTGAGAATCCATTTTCATATTATTGTGGGAAACAATTTGGTTATCGCTGTAGCGGTTATCCATGTGGGGTTTGAAAATGGCAGTAGACATCTTGGCGAATTGAGCTCGGCGGAGACGTCGGATTAACTCTTCCGTTTTCCCGCTGAACATGCTTCCACAGACCACTTCAATCCAACCGGAATCACGAGGGGTTAAAGTCATAATTTTGTTATTATTAGGCCAAGGTAGAACTCATTTGGCAGGTTTTCTATATTAGCTATGATCATTTTAATTTGTTTTTGTCAAATGCATCCGGCAACAAAGTTTTACTTTTTATTTCCCTTACAATGCCATATTGATCTGAAATGTAAACCGGAATATTCCCACACAAATCCCAGATCACCTGGCGACAGGCGCCACATGGGGACCCACCGTTTTTGTTTACTACAGCCAAGGCTTTGAAAGATAAATGTCCCTCTGAAACTGCTGTGTATAATGCTGTCCTTTCAGCACAGCAAGTAAGTCCGTAACTACTGGATTCTACATTACAGCCGCCGATAATAGTTTCGTCTTCAGTGAGAACAGCTGCACCTACTTTATATTTTGAATAGGGAGCATGTGCGTTTTTCATCATGACGAGGGCGTGGTTAATCAGTTTTTTCATGGGTATTTGAGTTCCCGCTTACTCATATTTTTTCTATTCGAATGAGAGGGTTAAGTTTAAGCAATACTGCACCAACAATAAAACCACCGATATGGGCAAACCAGGCGACTCCCCCGGAAATATCTAATCCTAGTGAGCCCAATCCGTTTGTTAATTGTTCCAGAAACCAGAATCCGATTACAACAAAAGCGGGGACGCGAAACGTTGTAAAAAAAATGAAAAGGAACATGAACACATGAACACGGGCTTTGGGATACTGTAACATATATGCCGCTAAAACCCCAGAAATGGCACCGCTGGCTCCGATCATGGGAATCATGGAATCTAAATTGATAGCTGTCTGTGCAACAGCGGCACCGATTCCGCAAAGAAAATAGAAAATCAGGTAACGCACATGGCCGAGAGCGCTTTCAACATTATCTCCAAAGATCCACATAAACCACATATTCCCCAACAAGTGTGCAAAACCTCCATGGAGGAACATGGAGGTAAAGAGAGATATGAGAGACCAGTGAGCAGGAATTAGTCCAAAAAGAAGAATCAATTTATGATTTGACTGTTGCCCCAAACCAACCTGAAAAAGAAAGACAAGGACATTTAAACCAATAATTCCATAGGTTACATATGGAACAAGAATGCGTGGATTGTCATCTTTGTAGGGGAAAAACACGGGTCAGGCCTTTTTAATATTCATTAATATACGGAAAAGTTAATGGGTTTTTTTGTATGATGTCCAGCCCGATCCTCTACATAAATTAAAAGCTCATGCTGACCTGTCCTCAATGGAATATCCAGCCGGGCGGACAATTCCCTTTCCACCGGCTGATAAGAGGCATATAACCTTTTTCCATCCAGGTACATGGCAATATGTTTTTCATCAGAATCGATCCCGGACAGATCGTCTTTTACAAAGGCACTGAGGTTCATTACATCCTTTTTCTCGTAATGTCCACCAGGGGCAGGGAAAGTACTGGTTACAGATGGAGGAATTGTGTCTTGGATTATGGTTACTGCCTCCAAACTGGAAATGGATGAGGTGAGAATACTTCGATTCCAATGAACGCGAGTGGGAAGAAACGTCCATTCCTCTTCTTTTTGATTATAGTAATACAACCCTAATCCATCTTCATAATTATACTGGTTACTGAAGCGAATCCTGATTCTAATGGAATCCTTGAGAAGAATCTCAAAAGGTTGCAGTTGATATACTTTTGATAAGTGTACCCCGCTCTTTATGGGAGCTGATTTTTTCACCATATCTATCCATAATAGTGTAGAATCATACACGGAGTTTTTTGTCGTGCTAATTGAGCACATTTGATCCCTTGAAAATACATAAACCGAATTTTTTGGTGTTGCCAATTTTGGCGCAATGTTAAACTGAATTTTCCGTTCAATTTGGTCTATTAATAACACATCTATGGTTTGAACACCATTAAATAAAGCCGGAGATAAAATTTCACTTAAATATACTGTTGGTTGAATCTGATTTACCCAGACAGGGATAAATACACTTTCTCCCTGTAGAAAAACAGATATGGAGGCATCCGTATAAGCATTTGTTTCTACTTGAAGAATAACCCCTGCTTCCAAATGAGATAGTTTAAGATCGACATCAATACTGAGAACGTCATGAGATTTTACTCCCTCAGCCCAATGAACAGGATATGAAAAGGCTCCCTGATTATTCACACCGATAAACTGTAGAATTCTGTTATTAATTTGTTTCAAGGGGAGACGAAACTGGAATTCTTCCCCAAAAATTATTTCTTTGGTTAATTCAATTTTTTTGTCTTGAAATCCAAAAGGCGTGAAGCTGTAACATGTAATAGTCTTTAGAGGTGTTGAGTTGAATCCGGGATTGATGCTAAAAGTGATTTCCTGGTTCGAGCGGTTGATTTCCTGAATGTTCATTGTAATGGGTGGATGCGCAAAAATAATTCCTTTTGCTGTTGAAACATTATTAGCATTATCCCATGCTTTTATTTCAAGAGTGTGATATCCAGATTTCAGGGTAATAATACCATTTATTTTTTTATTTTGAACAGGAGAATATGGATGTGAATCCAAATGGTAAAATTGGTGAAATTCGCCTAGGTTTAAGCGGGAAAGACCGAATTGTCTCGTCTCATTAATAAAAGACCGCCCATAGTTTAAAGAATCATATTGAACTGTATAATGGAGATATCCATCAAACCATAACTCCGCACGGTATATTTGATATGTGTGGGGAGAACCTTGAATTTGATCTTCCATCTGAACTGCAATGCCAACTGTCCCTTGGCAGTTTATAGTATCAGGAAAATGGAAGAAACCAGTTTTATCACGGTATAATGGAAATACTTGTGGGAGCGAACTTCCATTAATTGTTGACCCTTTCTTGAGAGGAATAACCGCAAGTTGATTTAGCATAGGTGAAAATCGATCAGGCAATTCGAATCCGTGCAGAAAGGGATTGAGCGGCTGGTCTTTACTGTCCCTATATTCAAAATGAAGATGGGGGCCAAAAGAGCCGCCGGTGTTTCCTGTATAACCGATTATATCGCCTTGTTTCACTGGGAACTCAAAATTTGAAAAGTATTCATTAACAAAATAGGATTGGTTAACTAATTGGTTGTTTCTTAACACTTCTTCTAGAACAGATGAAAACCGGCTTAAATGGCCATAGACAGCAATGTGGCTTGTTTTTGTTGTTAGATAGAGTGCCTTGCCATAACCTGCGTAATTTGTTACCATTCTGGAAATAAATCCACCAGTGACAGCAAAAACCGGATGTCCTTCTGTTTCTTTCGTTTTTATATCCAACCCCATGTGAAAATGATCATCACGGAATTCGCCAAAATTAGATGATATTATCCTGCTGGCATCTGTCGGCCAGACAGGATTTTGGGCCAGTGCAATGTTTAGCATTAGGGAAAAAACGGTGAGATAATGTTTCCTTTTCATTATAGAGTGGCAGAGATAAAGAGTAAATTTATCCATGAAGGAGGAGGAAATTCAATGATTTATAAGATTTGTTTGTGA
>CAJXJG010000177.1 GCA_913054425.1 uncultured Fidelibacterota bacterium | reverse complement strand
TCTATCTCTTTCATATCCTCTGAAAAGAACAGCCCGCCAGCTGCATCCATCAATGTAAATGATCCTTCTCCAAGTTCATCCAGGTTCCAGGACAGGGTAATCTCCTGGGTACCAACATCCGTCTGAAAATCCACCGCCCACTCTGTCACCTCTCCCGCAGCAGGCACAGGGCGCATATCTATGTAAAACCGATCATTGACAATGGAGTTATACAGCGCAGCATCCCAGGAGGGAGGCGGTGGCGGAGGTGGTGCATACAGATCTATCCAGTAATCATATCCGTCCGATGCGTCCGGAAACATACCAATCTGTAAATCTATCGGCCACGAACTTATATCAGCTGAGGCAGTCAGTGTAATAAAGGGGGGCATGGTAAAAGGTACAGTAGACTCAATTCTTTCCGGTTCACCGTTGAGTAGGCCGTCATTGTTCCCTAAAGTAGCATCAAAGGTTATATTCCCTCCAATCTCATCAAATCTCCAATAGCCTACCAACCCATCAGAAAGTGGCTCTATCCTGTCATATTTATCTGCCTGGATCTCCTCAAAAGCCCGGGCATAGTCCCAAATACGTATCTCATCCATTATACCGGTAAAATAAATATTGTTATGTAAAGAAGCACCAAGGGAAAGACGTGCGTCTTCCGCCTCTGCCAACGTACTGCCGCATGTTTGAGCCTCATACACGTTTCCGTCAATATAGGCAGACACATTGCTGTTTGAAAAGGTCAATGCAAGGTGGTGCCAATCCTCAGGCTGAAGCTCACCCCCGCCAAGTACCAGCAGATTATCTCCGCAGGAATTCTTTATGGTGACTTCCAGATTTCCTAAAGATGATACGCCCATCTCAAAATTCATGCTGGAAGAACTAATGGCAGGCTGAACCAATGTTTCTGACCCATCTGGTGGGGTCCAGTAAAGCTGAGCCACAGCATCACCGCTATTTTCATAATATTCCATTACACATTCATGCAGACCGGCTGTGAGATCAATGCTGCCGTACCTGCTTGTCGCCCCTTGGTCATACCAGTGGTCTATTATCATTGCTCCATCAAGGTAAAGCCTGACTCCATCATCCGTGTAACTCCTGAAAGTATATTCTCCCGAAGTTTCGGCAAGAATGTTCCCAGTCCATCGTACCTGAAAATCATTATTGAGAATGGAAGGATCAGGACTTCCGTTTCCCCAGTTGAAATCAATGTCTTCATCTGCACGAACAAGAACAAGATCACCAAACGGTGGTGAAGCGCCTGTCCCGCTTGTACTGTAGTACTCTCCTATAAATGAGGAAGAAAAAACATCAAGGACAGAATGTGATATAATCACTTCATACCCGGATTCTGGGCTGGAGGGACCAGGATTTATCCAGGCGGAGACAGTAAATGCTTCTGAACCTTCATCGAAAACACCATCCAAATCGTTCTCAACGATTTCTATATAATCATTCTCACCATCAAAGCTTACTGCCTGACCGGGACCATAAAAGACATAGGTACAGCTCCCATCATCCATAATATTTCCAGGATCATAATTATCTGCTACTGCATCAGTACAGCCTGTGCAGGTTGAATTATCTCCCTCACATATTCCGCAATCATCAAGCCCGCTGTTATCGGCAAAGGGATATCCTGACCCAATACCAATATAGTCTTCACAGGCTGAAGGACCTATGTAACCATCATAAGATTCATTGGTACAAATTGGGGTCCATTCCCCGCATTGACCATTGCAGTCAACATAAACATTGTCACCACCGCAGACACCGCAATCATCAATGGGATCTGCGCAGGATTCAATTACAACCTCTGCGGTAAAAGGATCACTTTCTATGCCGAAACTACTGGTAACCACAAGGCTTACCTGATAAACACCCGGTGATGTATAATAATGAATGGGGGAAGGTTGATTGGAATAATTTCCATCTCCAAAATCCCATGACCAGGCGACCAGTTCAATGGAATTGACAATCATCGAAAGGTCAGTGAAAAAGACGGTGGAATTGTTAACCTCAAATTCAAAAAATGCCACTGGCGCTTCCAGGAAATAAGTTGTAATAAAAAGTGCTGAACCATCATCCAATTCAGTCGCAGCAGAGGCATAAACATTGTTAAAAGTGTATTCCAATCCATCATTACTCATATGGTTTTCAATTCCAATTGTGGAATAACCGCCATGGGCAGGTGTGCCGCTGCCGTAATATCCAGATGAAGTATTATTAAATGTTTTGTACTGAATTTTTATATTCCCGTCACCATATGGTGGTGCCTGGGAATTATATAAAATAACCTGGAAGGACTCCACTGAGTTTTGGTTTTGGGTTCGCATGTCAGACCATTCAATAATCGCATATTGATTGGCCGGATCGAAATATCGAAAAACATCGCCTCCGCTGGTTGTTTTTAGATCATCCCAAAATGCTGCAATCATTGGGGAAGGTCCTCCTGCACCAGGAATAGGATAATTACGAAATGATTCCATGTCCGATTCACCCATTGCTATCCAGCCGTTGGAATTGACTGTTATTCTATCGTAATCAATACCGTAAAATCGGAATATGAAGGGAAGATCCACTACCTCTGAAGAATTGGAAAAGATACCATTCCCATTGTCTGATAAATTCAAATCTGTACCAAACCCTCCATATCCAGGATCAATTTCATTCCAGTCGTACTCAAGGAGGAGACCATATTCAGTGTCAGCCATGTCATATATGTAATATCCGTACGAATCCGGGCCCATTGGATCTGCTTCGGATACTTCTCCGACGTGTAATGTGAGCGTTTGCTGATTATCATAGCCATTGGAATTATAAAACCGTATTGTTAAGGGAATTAAAGTTCCATTTATTATACCATTCCCCGCCGAAATCGTAAAACAATCAATACAGGTAATTTCTTCATCCGGTTGAATTGCACCCCATGATCCGTTTCCATCTAGCACTTCAAGCAAATCTCCATTATAAATTAATTCACCCATTACATTTTCCACGGTTACTGACCCGTTGTTTTGTACTGAAACAGGTATATCATTCGTCTGGTTTTTTTCTATAAAGGCATCATTAGTAATAATTATGTATCCTCCTTTAACCACTAATGGAACTGCCCCTGACCATTGGTTATTTTGGTCATCTTCTATATGAATCCTTAACCCCAAATCTTCTCCATCAATAGCGGATGGATCTAATATAATGCTAAATCCATCGCCTAGGGAAGATTCACCTGCATCAATGGTCCCATAAGATGAACTGCTATCTATCAAAGTAACAAAGGGTGACGTAGATTCCAGTGTGGCTTGAAGCCCGGTCACATTTAACAAACCAAAATTTTTCAATGGGATCTGAATGTCAACGGTTTCGCCGGGATTTAAAATTCCATTTCCCCCGTCACCGTCGTCCAATATTAATTCCTGGCTGGGATCCACATTAACTAATTTTCCTGTAATCATTATTTCGAAAGAGCCTATGAATGGAATAAAATTTCGTTTTGTTACGGTGATGCTTACCTCACCCCCATAACTGTAAGATAAATCCAAAGTGATAGTTCCATTATTATCAGTAAAATCATTGTAAAATATTTCATCATTTCCTTTATGAACTGTAACCATTGCATCTTCAATAACTATTCCGTTGGGTGCATACACATGTACATTTACATCCAAATAATTGGTTCCGAATGGAATTTCTTCTTCGAATTGAACATTCATAGATTCAGGAGTGTCTGTCCAGAGATGGGTTGCTGGATCTCCCATAAGATTGTTCCAGTGGGTAAATGCATTTATCCAATTATACGGGTTGGTGGGATAAGCGTTAAACAAAACTAATTTGCCGTGTGCAAGTCCACCACCTGCTGTTTCTATGTTCTTGGTAAAAATTCCATCATAAACCCCCATATCGAAAATATTATTGAACAAGGTGTGTGTGTTCCAGGTGGAGGTAGAAATCCCTGCAATTCCTCCCTTTGGATTAGAAACAGACCCTGCCCGCAGAAATTTTTCAGAAATACACGTCTGATCTTCGGCAAAGGAACCTGTTCCGCATGTAATTACAGTAGCAAGGGGTAACTTATAACCGTTATTTGCTGCATCAATTTGTGAATTACCAAATCCACTTACTCCGATGGTCCCACGATAATTAAAATATAGAACACCCTCATTCAATTGACTCTGCATCCAGCTTGCCCAGCTCCCGCCTGATGTCTT
>CAJXJG010000176.1 GCA_913054425.1 uncultured Fidelibacterota bacterium | reverse complement strand
AGGAGCTGATGCTAAAACCACTCTTCCGGGAATATTATACGTATTGTCCCCTTCGATAATATTCTGGTAGTGATCAAAAATTGTCCATGATCCGGAAAGACCGCTGTCTGAATACAATATGGCAGCTCCGCCTTCACCATCCAGGTTTTTCATGGTTCCAATAAAAATACGGCCGTCAGCCCCAATTTCAATGTCCGAAGGCGCATACGGTATTGACTCTCCAAAAATATTCGGAAGGACCTGCTCCCAGGTTTCCCCTCCGTCATCAGAACGATATAAACCATCGGAAGGAAAACTTTCATGTGTGCCATAGTAAACCCCGGATACAACTCCCGCATAAACAACGCTTGCTCCGTCTTCATCCCGCACAACTAGATTGGTGACATACGCAAAATTCTCAGTGGAAGACAACAACTCCCAGGCCTCACCACCATCAATTGTTTTCCAGATTCCCACACCCCGGCCAGAAGATTCCCGATAAATGGTGACAGCAGTAAACGCTTCTCCCGTGCCAACATAAAATATATTTGAATTGTTCGGATCATAGGTAATGGAACTCACAGCCATATTATCCCAAAAATCTCCAACAGGAATCCAGGAAGAGTTGTCATTGGTGATGTCATTATTCCTCCACAATCCTCCTGTCACTCCACCTGCCCAAACTTTTTTCCCTGAAGGATTATTAGGGTCAAACATGGCAGCCCGGGTTCTACCGCCCATATTTGACACTATTCCCTCCCAGTTTAGGCTCCTTGAATCCGTCCTGTTCATAATCTCTCTTTGCATTTCCCGGGTTTCCTGAAATGCGGTTCTCAACCGTTCGAGGGGAACCCTTCCTAACTCCGGATCAAGGGTCATGAAAAAATTCTGGTATGCGGCTTCGTCCGGCCGGCCCGGCTTGGGAGTTGCAGAAATTTCTTCAGGTGAATACTTCGGGAGGTTTGCGTATTGCTCCTGCAGAAAATTTTCGTATTTATTTCTCTCAAACGATTTGAAAGGATCGAAAAAATGAGGAAGTATAATTACAACTGCAAGAACCAGGAATAATGGTATAAATAATAGTCTTTTCATCTCTTCAATTTACACAGAGGAATCAATTTATAGTGTATCAGTCGTTGACCGACCAGCTCTACTTTTGGACCCTCCTCGATCCCTGTGAGTGACCTTCTATGAAGTCAGTAGGGTCGAGCCAGCCAATTTCTGTCGGATGGATATAGGTGTATCCTGCCATCCAGAGGCTGTCTCCGGAATCGGGGTAATCATACCGGCTCCCCTGTCTTATGGAAAAGTGCAGGTGGGGACCCCAGTCAGGATATCCACCGCCACTCCCGTCCTCGTCGTCATCGGCAATGTAGGCGATAACGTCTCCCATTTGAACCTCGCCTAAAGTTACCTTAGGCTGCTCGGTGCTTAGGTGCCCGTATAACGAATAGACATCAGCTCCAGGATGATCGATCGTGATCAACCATCCGTAACCCCCCATAGTTCCGGAGTAACTGATCTCACCGCCCGCGACCGCGTAGACGGGCGTTCCAGCGCTTCCGTCCGAATCCTCGGCGGAGTGGTATTTCTGGTTGAACTCGTAATTGATGTTACCAAATTCCTGAATTACACTGTATTCATCAAGAGGATAACGATAGATCGATGAAGGAGGTTCGATATCATATTCACATCCGACATAAAAAGTAGCAGTACTGTCATAGTTGGTTGCAGTACTATCAGTACATCCGCAAATGTTATTTCCACCCTCAACTCCAGCACAATCTTTCTCCTGCTCATCTTCACACCCTATAAAAAGATACAAGAGAGGAACTATAAATAATGTCTTTTTCATCTCTTCAATTTACCCAGAGGAATCAATGTGTAGTGGATATCAGTTATTCATGAAAGTGATATTCCCCACATTATTTGCCCTAACCCAATATCCTTTTCCGGGTTCAAGGGTTTCAACCGGCTGGTAGCCATCTGCAAAACTGTATAGCGTTCCATCAACTATGATATTATCAGCATCAACAATATCATTCAAATTAAATGGGAAACTTATTCCGGTGATGAGATTCCATCCCTGCGCTAAACTTATTGTGAGTTCTTCAATCGGAAGTCCGGTTATGATTACATTGCTTTCTGATGGAAACCTGAGCCAGTACCCATTTCCATAAACCAATATTTCTTCAGGATTATAGCCTTCATTAAATGAAAAAAGGGTCCCTTCGATAGCATCGGGGAAAATGACTGCATAGTGGGGCACATCAACTTGAAGAGGAAGCCCAACCAGGTTCCAATCCGAACTATAGGCAATAGTTAATTCCATGGCATCATCCGGACAGTAATTCCCATCAGGAGCAAGCTGAGGCAATTTATAGCTGCTGTTATTCACAACGCCGTGCATGATGATATCAGTAGATTCAAACAATTCCGGTGAGCAGGGTTCCCATTCATTCGCGATGCCTGCACAGGTCTGGGGATCATCTAAAATGCCCATGTCGGTTACAATGCACCAGTACAAATACTCAATCGCCATGCATTCATAATCGCAGGTATAATCGTCATAATGATACCAGGCTTCTTCAGGATAATTATTCGGAACCTGCATAAACTGTCCTCCCCTTGCAATGTCCATGGCATCAGACATAATTGATGAATTTGGCGCAAGATCGAATACATTTGGATAAATAGAAACATGACCAACATGATTAATCGTGTGCAGAACTTCTTCAACAGTTGCATCATCGCCCCAGTGTCCCGGCTGGGAAGGATCAATTTCATTCCTCCATAAAGCGGCCGAGACACCGTCGCCGTCATAATTATCCATAAAATTATCCATGCAGGCACTTCCATCATAGGCAAAAACTGGCATCAATGCCTGTCTGCCTTGAAGTTCATAAAATAACGCATCATCATCAACAACTCCATCTTCATCATTATCCAGTAATTCTGCTGCCACTGCTGCCACATGCAAAACTTTGTAATCCGGAACGTTGGGTTCCGCGTACACTTCAAAACAATCAAGAACATTCACATATTTGGTAAAACATTCAAACGCACCGTCATCAGCATTTGGGTTTGGCTCAATCTCAAGACAAACCTCATTTTGTGCTTGAAGCAGCATAACAAGAAAAAATAGACTACAGTTTATTTTATTCATTGGCTGAATTTACCCCAGCTCCCACTTTTTAACAAAGAGGAGGAATGGATGGTGACAAAGTGTATTTTACCTGTAATCATAAATTATTCCTTCAATAACATCACCTACAGGTTCTTTATTTATGTATTCTACGCCAAGCAAGGTACTGATGGTTTTGGCGATCTGGGAACTGTATTACGTTCTTGAATTATAAACTTCACCTGTGGCTGGTGTATCCGAACCTATGACAGCGATCCAAACTTTTTCTGCGCCCTCCACATTAATGCCGTGGTGGCGCCAGTAGTCAATAGGATCTTTGCCCCGCCCATGATCTGTGGTAATTATCAGCGTTGTTTTATTTTTATAGCGATCGTCACTTTGGACCCAATCCCAAATATTTTTGATATATTCATCAAGCGCATTTATTGCTTTCAAATATTGACCATATTTACCTTCGTGGGCGTATTCATCTGTTTCATCAAAAGCGATATACAGGAGCCGGGGTTTATTACGTTTAAGATAATCAAAAACATAATGAAATGTAAACGCATCAAAACGGACTGATCCCCAGGGAGCCGGAATCTGGAACATTAGTTCATTAAGTAATTCTGCTTTTTGACTGCCATGCGTTTCCTCAAACCGTTCCATGCCGGAATTGACAGGAAAGCCAGCCCGCTCCTCATTGAGAATATAATCAAATACATCCCAGGAACAAAAGGTTGCCACTTTTCCATCAAAACCAGGTTGACCATGAATGGCAATTTCATTCCAGAAAAACGGCATTAATTTTTGTCGGCGCTGGGTACTGCTTTCATCCCAAAACTTTTTTACAACATTAGCGCTGTCTTTGGTGAAGGTTTTATTAAAGATCAATGCGCTGTCAGCACCTGAAAAGACCTCCTGCCAGCGGATACCATCCAATGTAATCAGAATGACATTCCTGGTTTGGAGTTTGGCATCTATAGAAACAGGTAATAATAATATAGATAATAGGAATGTAATCAATTGTCTTTTCATGATTTCAATTTACCCGGAGGAATCAAGAGGTATTATCCTGAAAATATTGCATACCATTCAGATATAAA
>CAJXJG010000175.1 GCA_913054425.1 uncultured Fidelibacterota bacterium | reverse complement strand
ATTGGTGCTGACGTGGTTGTTATTCCTGCAAAACTTTATTTCATCACACGCTACGATTGGGTGGACGTGAGCAATCAATGGGCTGACCCGGTGGATGGAGAATTTCCCCGTGAAAATCTCACTTTTTCAACCGAATATGCAGCCCGTGGTGATGATATGCCCTACGGTATGACTGGCGCACAAGACCAGTATTCCCGCTATGTTTTGGGATTTCGCTGGCATCTCATCCAGCCGTTCACATTGATTTATGAATACGGGTATCAGGATAATTTATTTGGTTTTCCTGAGCCGCCGCCATTGATGTATAATCCTGATTGGACAGCCGGCATGGGCAGGGTGGTCAATGTAGATTCCGATTGGCATATGTTTATGGTCATGTTTGCGTTTTGAGGGTTCTGACTATGTTTGAAAAACGATTCATATTATTTATTTTTGTATCCACCTTTCTGTTCAGCCAGGAAAAGAGTGATCTGCTGGAACTGGGCAAAAAGGTTTATACGGAAAGTTGTGCTGTCTGTCATGGACTTTCGGGAAAGGGTGATGGTGTGGTTGCCAGCAACCTGGAAGTCAAACCACGGAATTTTACCGATGGCAAGTTTAAGGTTCGTTCAACGAAATCAGGACAGGTACCTCTTGATGAAGATTTATACCGCATCTTAAGCCGTGGTATGGGACATGATAATGCCATGCCCACTTGGTCTCATTTATCAGTCGACAAAAAACATGCAGTTGTCGCCTATTTAAAAACGTTTGCGCCCAAGAAATTCGCGAGACAGGCCCGGGTAAAAGTAGTCCCTGTTCCACCCCGAAAAGAAAGCACAAGAGAAAGTATCGCTGCCGGTAAACAATGGTTTCTAGATATTGAGTGCACAAAATGCCATGGATTGAGCGGGCGCGCGGACGGACCCAGTACAAAAACACTGAAAGACAGCTGGGGTAATAAAATTGTTCCGCCGGATCTGTCCAAACCCTGGCTGTATATTGGAGGTTCTAAAGCGGAAGATATCTACCGCACATTAGCAACAGGCTTAACCGGAAGTGCTATGCCGGCTATAGAAGGAACTTTAACTGAAGATCAAACCTGGGACCTGGTCAATTTCCTGATGCATGAGTATATCGATCCCGGGAACAACGCACCGCGGTGATTCTCAAAGGGGCAATTGGGCTATAAGACGTAATAAAACGAATATTTATTAGGCAGTTTTAAAAAAAGGGCTAATAAGGAGATTATTATATGAAGAAAAACATTATGAAAAAAATATTAACAGTCATATGTTTTATGAGCCTGTCTCTGAGCCAGACTGGCATTATAAATCTGACTGTTGAATTCGACGATTACACTACACTGGATGAAGCAGCCATGATCATGGCCTATATCTGGGCTGGTGACAATTGGGAGACAGCTGCCCTGGTTGAAGGTGCTGACGGCTGGGCGATGTTTCTCTTAGGACCACCAGGTACATTTAACGGAACGTACAGTGTTTCCTGGGATGAACTTGAAAGTGGTACCTACTATGTGGGAGTTTTCGAAACAACAGGAATGGCTTATGAAACAGCAATCAAACTGGTCGGTTACTACAATTCAAGTGTTAATGGTAACAATAGTCTCACGGAACCAGAGGGGGTAGCGGTTGACGGTGTAAATACGGTAAATCTGGAAACCATGGTAGCCCCGGCAGAAGTTCTAGAAATCTATGGAGAACCGCATTTTAATGCTGAGAATTATACATTGTTATCCAGTTATCCAAATCCATTCAACCCAAGCACAAGGATCGATTATGTCGTTCCGGTGGGGGGTATAATAACCCTTTCCGTTTTCAACGTCTGGGGACAGAAGCTGTCTGTTCTGGTAGACGGATATAAACAGACCGGTGGATATTCTCTCAATTGGTATGGTACCAACAATGCCGGTGAATTACTTCCGGCTGGTCCCTACTTTGTCAGGATGGAATATGCCAGTATAATAATAACCCAAAAGATAACATTGCTGAAATAGTATCATGTTCAAATTACTTGTTGGCTAAATGAAAAAGAACAACACGATAAAACGAACAACAGTTTTTCTTATCCCTTTAATTGCAGGATTACTTTTTACTGCCTGCCTCCATCAGGATATGAAAGAAGGGGGAATTCGAGAACTGGGATCTGGAGAACTTGAACTCCACCTCACCTTTCAGGGCTATACTGCCCAGGAGGACGCTACGATGATTATGGCCTATCTTTGGGAAGGGACACCAGCCTGGGAAGACGCTTATGCTGCTGGCCCCATTGATCCTCAAGGGAAAATGTTTATGGTGAATACCACGGAAACAATTGTTGGGGAATACAGCGTTATCTTTAGTGATCTCGCTGATGGGACCTACTGGTGTGGTATTTTTGAAACAACTGGAATGAATTTCGACACGGCTATTGACACCGTTGGTTACTACAATCCTACCGATACCACCACATTAAACAGCCTGATTAAACCTACTGCTCTCATAATTGACGCAAACAATGAGCACGTATCAATTGAAATGATGACGTTAGTGTCTTGTATTACAGATTTGTGCAACCTCTGCGATGATGATCCTACCAATGATTGTGTCCCACTGGTTTCCGGGGATATTAATCTGGCGGTAGAGTTTATAAATTGGGAACCCGATCCAACGGCGACTATGTACATGGCTTATGTTTGGGAAGGGAGTAGTTGGAGTGTAGCTCTTGCTGCTGGTGAAGTTCAAAATCAAATGTTCGGTGTTTTCCCACAAATGGGAACCTCCAATGGAACCTATGAAGTGACGTTTACAAATCTCCCTGAAGGGACGTATTTCTCTGGTGTCTTTGAAACTACCTTAATGACTCACGATTCAGCAATAAAACTGGTTGGTTACTACAATTCTTTTGTTGATGATGAGCATAATAGTCAGGAGGAACCGTCAGCCCTTCAAATAGGTGAAAATGATTTGGAAATGCATGCCGGTCACTGACAGCGATAAATGGCTCCAATTAAAAAAATAGAGGAGGAGAAATGAATTCCAGATTCAGGTCAACTATTTTGATTATAATTTTTGTGTTTAGTTCTGCTTATACCGGGGGTATCCTCACGGGGTCTGTGACTTACGAGGGGAAAATCCCCAGAATGAAGAAGTTTGACATGGCTATCGAGAAGATCTGTGTGATGAAGCACGCTGAAAATCCGGAGAAATTTACGGGACGTTCGGAGGCACTGGTCCTGGGTGAGGGCAATACCATGGCCAACATCTTTGTGCAAGTCACTGCTGGCTTGCCGGAAAAAGAATGGGAGGCGCCGGAGGAACCGGTAATCCTGGATCAGAACGGCTGTACCTATATGCCTCACGTATTGGCACTCATGGTGGGGCAGGAACTCAAATTTCTCAATTCCGACAGCGTATTGCACAATCTGCACACGCTGCCGGTGGAAAATGATGAATTCAATGTAACCATGCCGAAGTTTTTGAAGGAAACTATACGCACCTTTGAGTACGCTGAAGGTATGTTCCCAATCAAATGTGATGTACACCCCTGGATGGGGGGATACGTGGCTGTCCTGGCACATCCTTTCTTTGATGTGACAGAAAAGAACGGTGTCTACGAAATCAACGATTTAGCGCCAGGAACATACACAATAGAAGCCTGGCATGAAAAACTAGGAACCAAAACTGCTGAAGTAAGCATTACAGCGGACGAATCAAAAACTATTGATTTTGTCTTCAAACGTTAATAAATAGTTCATGACAAGCCCAGAACACCCCCAGCAGAGTTTCTGGCGTCAGTGGATATTTTCTTTAGACCATAAAGTCATTGGTCTGCAGTATGGATTAACTTCCCTGTCCTTCCTGCTCCTGGGTTTCATGCTGATGATGCTCATGCGCTGGCAGCTGGCTTACCCTGGCGAAGCCGTCCCCTGGGTGACATTTGTGGTGATTTTTATCCTGCTTGGTATAGTAATTCTTATACTGTCCGGCAGGAACCGGCCTTACCTGGCGTTAAACAGCCTGATCTTTTTCGGGATCGCTTCGTTGCTCTGGTATTTTTCCACAGGGGAAGACCGCCTTCCAGGGGGGATCATGCTGCCGGAGTTTTACAACCAGTTGGGCGCTATGCACGGGACTATTATGGTGTTTTTGGGTGTAGTACCGCTGGCGGTAGGGGCCTTTGGTAATTACATCCTGCCCCTGCAGATCGGCGCTCCGGATATGGCTTTCC
>CAJXJG010000174.1 GCA_913054425.1 uncultured Fidelibacterota bacterium | reverse complement strand
TTACCAACAAAATTCTCTTGACGATAAAACTCATCAATCCATCCTACAAATTCAATTAACTCCGTATTTTCCAATTGATCAAATATACCGAAAACTAATTCAGCACGGTTGTCGTAATACCAGGAAGTCAGGTCTCCATAACCGGTTTCTTTTTTTAATTCTTCGTAAGTATCATACACCTGAGTTAAATAGGAAAATAAGTAAATTTCCTTTTCCTCTTGATTCAAGATCTTCCAATATGCAACAATTGGGGACATTGGAATTTCATCCTGGGCTTGAAATGCCCACATGTGTGTAAACAAAAAAATTGAAAGTACAAACTTCATATTAACCTCCATTGGCTTGTTCATTTTCGAACTCATGAATCATTTCTAAAAGGTGATCCATAGCTTTTTCTTCGCTCACTTTTCCGCGGTTTTCCCCCTTGTAATACAGATGACCACTCCCTTTTCCGAAAGCAATCCCAATATCAGTATGTGTTGCTTCCCCGGGTCCGTTCACTGCACACCCCATGAGAGCTATGGACATGGGAGTTTCAACATTCTTTAACCTATCTTCCATTTCTCGAGATAATTTAAACAGGTCTACCTCCAGCCGTCCGCAAGTTGGACAAGCTACTATCGTTACACCTCTGGTAGCCAAACCCAATGATTTCAGGATTTCAAATCCTGCGTGCACTTCTTCTACGGGATCATCGGTCAGACTTACCCGGATTGTATCACCGATTCCTTCCGCCAGTAAAGTTCCAATTCCAACAGCAGATTTGATACTGCCAGATTTTATGGGTCCCGCTTCGGTAACACCAAGATGCAGAGGATAGTCAAACTCCTTGGAAAATAATCGGTAAGCTTCCATCATCAGGTTTACGTCAGAGGCTTTCAGTGAAACAATAATATCATCAAAATCATTTTCTGTGCAGATGCGAATATGTCTCCTGGCACTTTCCACCATAGCTTCCGGAGTAGGATATCCGTATTTTTCGATTAAATCTTTTTCAAGGCTCCCGGCATTCACCCCAATTCGAATAGGTAAATTCGCTGATTTTACCTTTTCCAAAACTGCCTTAACGCGGGCTTTGTTTCCGATATTTCCAGGATTAATCCTGATTTTATCCGCCCCGGCATCAACTGCTTCCAATGCCATTCGATAATTGAAATGAATATCCGCGACCAATGGCACGGTCATCCGCTTTTTAATTTCCTTTAATGTATCTGCTGATTTTTGATCAGGGACAGTAATACGTATAATCTGGCAGCCCGCTTCCTCCAACCGTTCCACTTCCTTGATAGTTGCGTCGAAATCGTGGGTTTTTGTGGTGGTCATAGATTGAACTGGGATGGGTGCCCCACCTCCGATTGGTATATCTCTTATAAATACCTGGCGTGTTTGTTTTCGTTCAATCATAGTAACGTTTCTTTATAAAATCTTCAGTGAATTTACAGATCAATTATAAAATATTATACCTTGGAATAAAATGTATTTAATATTGTTCCACTTCACCTTAATCTGAATAAAAATCAATTTTTAAAGGGAGAGTTTAAATACTCTTTCCCCCTTTTTATCGCTGCCGAATTATTATCCAAATTAATACATGCACGGTAGGCCTGAATTGCTTCTTCACGGTTTCCCTTCCTGTCATGGATCATCCCCTTTAAGAGCCATGCATTTCCTAAAAAAATATCCAGTTCTGCTTTATAATTATGAATGGCCTCATCAACATTTTGTAACGCTTCAGTATAATCCTCATGCAGGAATTTGTACAGAGCTAATTCATATTGCAAATAACTTTTATACCACCCTTGTTGAATGGATGACAGTAGTACTAATTCCCTTTCTAACATATTCATGAGTTTTTTCGCTTCCGTGTAATTTTTCGTTCGAATTAAAGATTCCAAATACATAATTCCAAAAAAGAGATTTTGAGGGTATTCTACTCTTAAATCCCGGCTATAATCCAAAGCTGATTCAGGATCATCTTCCACCCACAAAGAAAGAAATGCAAATATCTTTTTTGCTTCAATCCGGGAAAATTCTCCCCTGTCTGCGGCTTTTTCAATCTTTGCCAAACCACCTGCTCGATTTGCACCAATTCCCATAAGTTTAGCTCCCAATTGAATGAAACCTGGTTTCAATCCAGCATAATATTCTACGATTCCCATTGGAAGCTGCGCATCAATTAATTCAGGATTTCTCCTGGCAACAGCTTGTATCAAGCGAAATCCTTTAAACGCATTCACCAATGTAGACAACCATTGTTTGCGGCCTAAACTCACCCGGGCACGAAGTCCAATCGCACACCCCAGATATAACCTGTATTCAGGATCCTGGGAATATTTTTCCTCCAACCTGATCAAAATTGGAATTATTTCATTCAAACTGGTGGATAGAATTAAATAGGTTCTTTCGGTGGTGTAATTTGCCTCTGCATGAAGCATTTGAGCTGCCGCCCATGTAAAGTGGGTCAAGGGATTTTCCGGATATTCAATCCGCGCTGAATCTAAAATGGAAATTGCATGTGCGGTTTCGTAATTATAAAAGGCATTTACAGCTTTCCAAACCAGCATATCCCCCGGTTGTGCTGCAGTAAGGATGGAAAGATATAATCCAAGAGAAACTATGACCTTATTCAAGATGGGACTCATTAGGTCTTTACTAAACCGCTTTCTTTTTCAAAGCGGTAATGCGATCAAGAACAGGCGGATGGCTGTGATCTATCAATACGGAAAGTGAATGCGGAGTCAAGTTTCCCAGGTTTGTAACTGAAAGATTTTTCAATCCCTCAATCAAATCTTCAGGATGTTTTGTTGTTTCTGCCGAAAATGCATCAGCCTGAAATTCATTTCTTCTTGAAACCGCATTCATAATAACTGACAGGACAAGTTCAACCGGGGAATAAAGTATCATGAAAAATGTCAATCCTCCATACACCGATATTTCATTCATTTTAAACACTTCAAATAATCCGGGATTATCAATAAAAATTGACAGAAACCAAAACAAAACCCCAGTATGAAGAATTGAAATCAAAAGTCCCAATTTGATGTGGTGTTTTTTGTAATGTCCAACTTCATGGGCAAGGATGGCAACCATTTCCTCATTGGAGTGTTTTTCAATCAAGGTATCAAATAGTGCAATTCTTTTCTGCTTTCCAAAACCGGAAAAATATGCATTGGACTTGGATGAACGGCGGGAACCGTCCATCACATCAATCCTGCTGAGTGGAAATTTTACACTTTTTGCATAGGATTCAATTTTAGAACGTAAATCGCCCTCCTCCAGTGGAGTAAACTTATTGAACATTGGGGCAATTACTGTTGTAAACAGCGGCTGAATTAAGATCATAAAAAATCCAACAATTCCCCAGGAATAAAGCCAGGCCAGATCACCTGTTTTTTCAAAGAAGAATAACAAGACTGAAAGGACCAGGCCTCCTAAAATAATTGTCAGAAGATACCCTTTCAGTTTATCCAGAATAAATGTTTTATAGGACATTTTATTAAATTCAAATCGTTCCTCAATCACAAATTGGTGGTAGATGGAAAACGGTGTGGAAATCAAATCACTTGCTATAAAAAGGATCCCAAAAAAGAACAGCCCGCTGGGAATTACCGAGAATCCAAACTCCCGTACAAACTGGTCTACATAGTTAAATCCACCAAAAAGAATAAAAACTAAGATGAGACACAAATCAAAGCTTGAGGTGATAAATGCAAACCTGGTATTTACCCGGGTATATTCCTGGGACTGGGCATATTTATCCGGTTCATAATAACCCTGAAATTCACCGGGAAGTTTTGGATCGAGAGCTCTAAGGTTCAATATCCGGATTAAGGTTCGAAGGAGAAATTCCCCAATAAGGGCGAATAGAATTATAATTAAGTAAATGTTCATTTTTCCCCTAAAGGGTTTTTAAACAAAAAATGACGTCAGATCGATTGAAACAACAGGTTCTGATTTGTGTTAATCAAGATTTCTGTTGCGCAACAATAAGCCAGCCTTTTGCTTCATTATTTTCTGGGTTCAGCTCCAAACTTTTTTTCCAGGCTCCTTTCGCCATCAAGTTCTCACCCATTTTCCAATAGGTAATACCCAACCCCAGATAGGCACCAGAGTCTTTGGGACGAAGTTCAATGACTTCCTGGTAGGCGTTCAAGGATTCCCTGTACATCGCTTTCTCCCGGTAATGTTTTCCTAAAATCCCCAAGGCCTCGGGCAGCCAAATGTATGTATTTGGATT
>CAJXJG010000173.1 GCA_913054425.1 uncultured Fidelibacterota bacterium | reverse complement strand
ATCACCCAGGGACCCAGCCGTTGTCCTCCAAGAGCAAAATCCTTTAGATTTTTTGTTAATCGAACGGTTATGAATCCAACCGTTAATACAATCAGCAAGTAAATAATAAATGAAGTAACTATCATTTTATATTATCCAAACCAGGATTCCTATGCCAACACAGTAAAAACCAAACCAGCAAAATTTCCCTGACTGAAGCAAAGAAAGCAGCCATTTTAATGAAATCCATCCCACGATAAATGAACTGAAAAACCCTGCAATCAACACAGGAATGCTCAGTAAAGGTTCATTTGATTCCAGCAAATCCAAAGCAGTTAATAAGCCTGCTCCGGAAATCACCGGAATGGAAAGCAGGAATGAAAAACGGGCGGCGGAGTCTGATTTTACTCCCAAGCACAAACCGATAGTAATTGTTAATCCTGACCGAGAGATCCCCGGAATAATCGCAACTGCCTGCGCTATTCCTATCAAAAATCCGTTTCTGATAGAAACCTGATCTTTATTTCCTGTGAAGCACTTACCAACGAATAAAATAATTCCGGTACATACGAGAGCACCTGCAACAAAATTGACATTATCAAAAGCAGATTGAATAGCATCCTTAAAAAATAGACCACAAATCACTGCCGGTACCGTGCCAAATGCCAAAGCTAAAATGTAATTCCTGGTTGATTTGTCCTGTAAAGTTCTTAAAAAACCAACAATATCACTCCAAAAAACAGCCAGGACGCTGAATAATGTGCCCACATGAAGAACGACTTCAAACGCATTCCCCGGGACATGAATACCCAATAATTCCTGACCAATAACCAAATGACCGGAACTGCTGACGGGCAGGAATTCAGTCAAACCCTGAAGTGACCCTAATAAAATTGCTTCAAATACACCCATAGCTTATAAAATGTGAATGTGAATATAATGCAAATCCTTCAGGCACTAAAAACCTGAAGTTATGAAAAATACGAATGAGTTAACTGATAATTTTTATAATTTGGGAGAACACACCATAACCTGAAATGGGTCATCACATCCAAGCGGATTGTATTTTGTGAGATTGGAAAGTGGGGAGTTCATCCAGATACGGAAAGTTGTGCTAGTTAAGTAGATATCTTATCAAGTTATTTCCACCCAAGAATTGCAATCATCCTTCCGGCACTTTTACCTTCCCGGCGGAAAGAATGATATTTTTCTCCAAAGCAAAAAGTGCATTCATTTATATCAATGATGTTTTTCTGATTTACTCCTGAATCCGTTAATTGAGACCGTACAATCCCCTGCAGATTTATCATCCTCTCTCCTTTTCTTGTATTTCGGACAAAGGAGCTGTCAAATTCCAGTGCAACATCCAGACTAACTTCAAAACAGCATTGGCGGATGGAAGGACCTAAAAAAACGATCACATTTTGAGGGTTTGAATTCAATTGAATCAATTTTTGAATACCATTTAAAACAATTCCATTTGCAATTCCTCTCCAACCGGCATGAAGCAAGCCAATGATTTTCGCAACAGGATCAACTAAATAGATTGGAATGCAATCAGCAACCTGGATTGTGAGCACTAGCTTTTCAATGGTGATCATTCCATCGGTGTTGCTGATCCCTCCCGATTTTGTGCAAATAACAACATTATTTGAATGAGTTTGTACAGGGATGACAATCTGTTCCGGGTTCAGTTCAAAAAGGGATACTATTTTTTTTCTGTCCTCCGGTGGGAAATATTGAAATTGTTTTAAGGAAATACCGGCTTTAATCCCACCGCATGGAAAAAACTCTGAAAAATCTGAATAATGATTCAAGGTTGATTTATTGTGTAGAATGACGGTTTAAAAAATAGGTTCATCGCAATAATCCATCTTTCCATACAATAAATTTACAAAAAATATTGTCATCCTGTTCCGCCAGAAGGCGGAGAAGAATCTCAATCGTAAAATTACAAAGGTAGGGGGTTGAAACTGATGATTCCTGTTAAGGCGACTGATAGGATGAAGTAATCAAAGAATCACCTTTAAAAAATCCCACTAAAGAAAAACTATTTTGATCGTACTGGAGTACCTGCAGAGCTTTATTCAAATTGGGAGGTTCTCCGGAAAACGAAAAAATTCGCTCCGAACCATGGAACTCATCAATGGAATTCAAACTTTTTAAAATTGTTCTTCGATCAAGTTTATCCTCTGTGATGACTGCTGACAGAAGTTGGACACAATCAACCCCCTGGTAAAAAAATTCGTTATTTTTATGATAACCAGCCCGAGATAAAATTTCATTATAGAAAATTTCTTTCCTGTTCGTAATCACTACCATTTTATCCAAATGGGGGCCAATATTCTCCTGGTTCAAAATGTCTAGATCCTGCCAGGACTCATTGCCAATCACCTGGGTCTCCAGGTTATAAATTGGAAATTGTGTGGCCAGGTACGAAAGATGATCAAGGGGAATCGGCATATACATGCCGTCAATCGTGTCTAAATTAATTTTACTCGAATCTTTTGCACTTAATTCCTTCTCCGTATCCTTTTGAAGATCAAAAAAATCATCAACGGATATCTTGAAAAGTGCATCCAGACTGTCAATTTCCATCCCGAGAAATTCTGCATATTCATCATCTTTCGGCATTAAATCCCAAGCTGTTTTTCGGATGGAATTAAATTGGCGTTGTAAATCTTCGGGAATCCCGAAATACCATTCCACCTTAACTGGGGCAAACCCAAGCAGGTCTAATTCCCCGCAAAATGCGTCAACAAGATTATGTCCCATTTCGTTTGACGGCGCCAGTACAGCGATGTTCTTTAAGCCAAGTTTCTGAACGGCGTATCTTGCCGCTAACCGGCCTCTTGTTTTTTCGTCAGAATTCAACTGAAATACATTTGCTCCCAAGGTAACCAATCCATCCTGCACAGATGAAGGTATCAACAACGGAATTACGGACCCGGAAAGCGTGTTCGCCGCTATAAGCGCATTCCCGGCATTAAGCGGACCAATAATCGCAATGATTTCCGGTTTTTTTGCCAGCATTTTTACGGTCTGAATTGTCTCAATTCCCCTGCTCCTGTTATCGTAAATAATCAAAGAGAAATTACGCAACCCCTCCGTTTGAGCTTGAACGGCAGATTTTAATCCCTCGAGGAATAGAGTTCCATTTGATTGATATTCCCCGGAAAGTGGGAGAACGACTCCTATTGTGATATTTTTTCTGGAGGGACGATAGGTTGCCAGCAGAAGTTCCTCATAAAAATCAAAATACCTAGTAGGAACATGATCAATGTTGATTCCGCTTAAGATCTGCGCCCCGTCATCCGGTTGACCGGAAAATATGGCGCCATAAGCCTTGGACAGCAGTAGTATAGACCGGTTTTTGAGGTCAAATTCTACCGACAGCATTTCATCAACTCCCGGTAATGAAATATTCACTTTCAGGGTGTTCATTATCCGCCGGTCTATTTTTTCAAGAAAGAGTTCATCTGATTGCAGGGAGCGGGCACGTAGATACATGCGAAGCGCTGCCGAATATTTTCCTTCGTCAACGAACATGTCACCCAAACAGGAAAACACATCCTTCACATAGGCGCTTTTGGGGTAAGACTGCAAAACATTGCGGGCTATTCCCCGAGCTTCTTCAATTTTATTGAGACCATAGTCCGCTTTCATCATTAGATACCATGTTACAGACTGGTAATTATCATGCTCTTGTTTTAAGATTTTTTTCAGGATAGTCTCGGTTGTGGCAAACCTGCCCTCATTATAATGTACAACAGCTTTTTTTAACTGTTCTTTTATAGAACGGTTTTTAAACCAGCTCTGGTTTGATAAAAGAAGTGCGTTGCAAATCAGGACGATTCCAATCCAGATTATTAATTTATTCAACAGTAACACTTTTGTATTTGATAGTTCTATACCCATTATTGTCTTTGATTTCTACACGAAAACTCATCTATTAGTTCCCTCTTCGTATCATATTCCTTTGTCAAAAGGTAGAGAGAAATTACATAAAGTTATTTTCAAACTCCATAAACAAAGTTTAGGTTACAAAAAAATACATAAAAGATTGGTTGAAAAGGGATTTAAGATTGGAAAATCACCATCAACTGTTGATTCAATCATTAAGAAACGAATAAAAAGAGAGGAGTTCCTAAATAGACCGGTGTTTGAAGAATACCGGAATTTTGATATTGAGTTTTACAAAATTGAAAAAGAAGAGTTTTGAACTCTACCAATTTTAGATGGGATTGGGAATTTTAGGA
>CAJXJG010000172.1 GCA_913054425.1 uncultured Fidelibacterota bacterium | reverse complement strand
CATCACTAGATCGGTGCGGTGCAATAGCAAAAACATTACTGGCAACCATTTTGAATGATTCGGTTTCTGAATCATTCCCGTTAAGCCCAATCATTTGCGGGCGTGTTTCTTTGGATAATTTTTTCATAACTCCATCGAGCCCGAACATTAATGGTATGCGGTGCGAAAATCCCGCAATCAGGTCTTTCCCGGTGACAGGAAATATTTTTTTCAATCCATGCTCCGGGTGATCTTGTAAAAAAAGATTGATGCCGGCCGCATAGCCATCGCATAATGCCCTTACATCAGCAGGGACGTCTGATTCATAGTTGGATTCTATGGTGTTCCAAATATCCATTAAGTGAACATAATAATCATTCACAGCTGCACCCTTTCCATAAACGGATGCCAGTTTGCCACGTGTTGCCAGTATTATATCGGCAATAATCTTATAATCATCCTGGGCATGAGCGTAGGCCAATCCAAAGGAAACATCTGCATCCCGTTTACCATAAATGTGGGGGACACCCCAATCATCTCGTTCGATCCTGGCAGAAAATCCATCGGAATTAATTGAAAGCGAATCACCCATTAAAAAAGGGGCAATAATTATAATAAAGATTAAAAGGATTCTTACCTGGATCATTTTTGGAGTTTGTTCCAGTCCACAATAATACCATCAGTTTGTGATTCCCACACATCATATTTTTTTATAATCGATATAAACAAGTCCGATGTTTTGAATTCATCTAACCATTTAAATAAATTTGGGAATTGTTCATTAAACCAGTTCAGATCTACGTGGGCACATTGACGAACAAATGGAAAAAGCGCCATATCAACTAATCGTATCTTTTCTCCGCAAAAATAAGTTGAGTTAGTAAGAATTGATTCATATTCAGCAAGGATTACATCCACAGCCTTTTGATAGTCAACATAGGAGCCATCCTTAAATCGGACCTGGTACTTATATTGGTCTAATCTTTTTTTAAATTCTCCATCATTCCGAACTATCAACGAATCTTGTTCGTCCTTCTTATCTGTGTACCAACACTCAGGATCACTTTGAGATAATGCCCATTTCATCACATCGATACTTTCATCGATTACGGTTTTATCCTTAAGCTGGAAAACAGGGACAGTCCCTTTGGCTGAAAGCGCATACAATTCTTCCGGTCTGTCATTTAATAGAATTTCCCGGTGTTCATATTTAATTCCTGAATAAGCCAATGCCAATCGTGCCCGCATGGCATAGGGACAGCGACGAAAAGAATAGAGAATGTGATGAATCAAAATTATTAATTCAGTTTAGGTTTGATCCGGGAATCAAAAAATGTTCTGGAAACGACTTGGGATGGATCTTTCCGACGAATCCTTTGCTCTTCAACCGTCAATTTCGAAAATGCCTGACATTCATTAGAACAGCAGCCATCCAATTCTTTCCCGCATGTTTCACATTGGATAAACAGTATATGACAGGCATCATTCTTACAATCTGTATGTGTATCACAGGATGCGCCGCAAATATGACAGGTTGCGATCACATCTTCGGTCACTCGTTCACCCAACCGTTCATCAAAAACAAAATTCTTGCCAATAAATTTTGATTTCAATCCTTTTCCCTTAATATCATGAGCATATTGGATAATCCCGCCTTGGAGTTGATTCACATTTGTAAATCCATGATTCATGAGATAAGAAGATGCTTTTTCACATCGGATCCCACCAGTGCAATAGAGTAGTATCTGGTCATCTTCTTTCCCTCCCAGTATCCGTTTAACTTCCGGAAGCAGATCTTTGGAAATTTCAACATCAGGGATAATGGCAGATTCAAACCGGCCAATTTCACTTTCATAATAATTCCTCATATCCACAATAACGGTATCAGGATTTTCTAATGCTTTGTTGTATTCTTCGGCAGAAAGATGGTTTCCTACCCTTTTCATATCGTATGAATCTTGTGGAAGACCGTAGGCGACCAATTCTTCCCGAACCTTGATGGTGAGTTTGTAAAATGATTTCCCATCCTGAAGCGCTTTTTTGATGGGAATATTCTTCAATATAGGGAATGAGTTCATAGTCTCAAGAAATTTATTCCAATGATGTTCGGGAGCGCTTAATTGAGCATTGATCCCTTCGGTAGCAGCATAGATCCGCCCAAAAATGTTTAATTTATTCCAGGCCATAAATAATTCATCCCGAAGGGATTGGGGATCATCAATAGGATGATAAACATAAAAAGATGCAGTGATTCGTTCAAAAGGCTCTGCTGCTAATTCTTTTTTAAGAATATCCCGACCAACTTTGTTAAACAGATTGTTTTTTTTCATTTTTCTTAAAACCCGATTTTCATTTTTTGCTGTTGCTTCTTCGCTTCTACTTTTAAGAGGTATCAAGAGAAAAGAATATTTTAATAATACAATCGTAACACCGTTTCGGCAACACAACCTAAACGACTTCTTCCTTCTACTTCAATGCTGACTTCATTCACTAGCTCTATACTATTCTTCATCGGAACAGCACTAATTAATTTAACTCTTGCTCTTATTCGAGCTCCTGATCTTATAGGATACGGAAATCTTACCTGATTCA
This sequence comes from uncultured Fidelibacterota bacterium, assembly GCA_913054425.1. GTDB lineage: Bacteria > Fidelibacterota > Marinisomatia > Marinisomatales > UBA8229 > UBA8229. Next base: position 1,670 of record CAJXJG010000172.1, on the reverse strand, counting down.
AACCATAGTTTACAACCATTCGTACATCTGGATATAAATTTTTTGGCTGCAAGCTATCTGTCAATTTAGGAATCAGCGCTAGAGTTAAAAAACCATGAGCAATAGTAGATTTGAAAGGAGATTCAACTTTGGCCTTTTCTGGATTTATATGGATCCATTGTTTATCCCCTGTTACATCAGCAAAATTATTGATACACTCTTGGTCTATAGTCTCCCATTCTCCTATAAAAATCTCAGCACCTAACCTCTGATATATGTTATCAAAAGCTTTTTTAATTATCGCATTTAAAATATTTTCCTTTTGAGTAAAAATATTTGAACCATCCATGGATTTAAAATTGGACATCCATGGATTATTTAGTGTGTTTATTATTTTATTATTTATTTTATTTGACCAAGATCGAAATTTTGGCTCTAAAATGGCCCTATACTGTTCAGTATTATCTTTAATACCCGATCTCTTTTCTTTTATGAATTCAAATACATTCATTATTTATATTTATCCATATTGATTGATTTTTAAATAAAATTTATGACCCATCGGGTCATGAGGTTCACGCAACGTCTTCTTTTTTGGATTGGTTAAAAGACGATTCATAATCTAATATGACTTTTTGATTTCGAATGATTCGAATTCGATTTGCAACCATTTCGACCGATATTATTTCACTTTTTGGCATTTTATTATCAACATGATCGATTAATTATTCTAAGGGAAAATTAGGAAATCAATTTTCATAGAACCCTTCTTAAAAATCCATTTTCATTTTCTAATGTTGTTCTCGCCTCATCGAGCGAGCAATTCAATTTTTCCATAACAATGGCTGTTTTTACTGATTTTTCCGCTTCATATAGTTTTGCTTTGGCTGAATCAAAATCCAATCCCGTTATTTGTGAAATGATCCTTGTTCCTCTATCGACCAGTTTATCATTCACGGCCATGAGATCCACCATGAGATTTCCATAAATTTTTCCCAATTTTATCATGGTGGCAGTAGAGATCATATTCAGGATCAATTTTGTAGCTGTGCCTGCTTTCATCCGGGTGGACCCGGTCACCACTTCCGCCCCAGTATCCGCATTGATCACCACATCTACCGCTGTCATTTTAAACGGATTTGGATTTGTAACAAGATAAACAGTTTTTGCTCCATTTTCCCTGGCATGATCAAGAGCTGAAACCACATAAACTGCTGCACCACTGCATGAAATTCCAATCAAGGTATCGTTTTCATTGATCTTATATTTTTCTAAATCTTGAATGGCTTCTTCCGGCCGATCTTCCGCACCTTCAACGGAATTTCGCAATGCTTTTTCTCCTCCAGCAATGACACCAATAAATAATCCTTTCGGTGCTGAATAGGTCGGGGGAATTTCAGAAGCATCCAACACGCCGAGACGTCCGCTTGTGCCGGCACCCACATAAAATACACGTCCTCCATTTTGAATCGATTTGACGGTGAATTCCACCGTTTTCTCAATGTCCGGAATAGCAGCCTCAACTGCCTTGGCAATAGTTTGATCATCCCTGTTAATTGTCTTCAAAATATCACTTATTGACATGGAATCAATTTGCACAGACTTGGGGTTTTGTTGTTCAGTATTCAGTTTGCCGCGTGTTTTCATAGGCCTTAAATTACCAATCTATGAAGATGTGGAAAAACATTAGT
>CAJXJG010000171.1 GCA_913054425.1 uncultured Fidelibacterota bacterium | reverse complement strand
CAGTCAATACTGAAAACGAAAGGAATACAAATGAACCAACAGCAGCAGCAAATTAACCCTGATCAGGGCGTGAATCCATTAGAGGCTTATGGAGTTAATCTCACCGAATTGGCAAATGAAGGTAAAATTGACCCAGTCATCGGCAGGGAAGAAGAAATCCGCAGAATGGTGCAGATCCTGTCCCGACGCAATAAGAATAACCCCGTCCTCATCGGAGAACCTGGAACGGGAAAGACCACCGTAGTGGAGGGCTTAGCCAAACGAATCGTTGAAGGGGATGTGCCCGAAAATATGATAGAGAAACAGCTCATTGCCCTGGATCTCAGCGCCCTGGTAGCCGGCGCCATGTACCGGGGACAGTTTGAAGAGCGGCTGAAGAATTTTGTGAAAGCCATTATCGAAAGTGACGGTGAGATTATCCTATTTATTGATGAACTGCACATGATTGTAGGGGCTGGTAATATGGAGGGACAGATGGATGTCTCCAATATGATCAAGCCTGAACTGGCACGGGGCAGGATGAAAGTTATCGGCGCCACCACCCTGAACGAATACCAGAAGTATATTGAAAAAGATGCCGCCCTGGAACGGCGTTTTCAGCAGGTCTATATTGCCGAACCCAATGTGGAGGATACCATCACCATCCTCCGGGGGATCAAGGATAAGTATGAACTCCACCACGGACTGCATATTAAAGATTCCGCTCTCATTTCGGCAGCCACCCTTTCAGAGCGCTACATTTCAGACCGATTTCTCCCGGATAAGGCGGTGGATTTGGTAGATGAGGCGGCGGCGAAAATCCGCATGGAGATGAATTCGGCTCCGGTAGTCATTGATGACGCCCGGCGGAAACTGATCCAGTTTGAGATTGAGCGGGAAGCCCTGAAGAAAGAAAAGGATGCAAAATCGAAAAAGCGGTTGAAGGAAGTGAAAGTTGAAATAGGAAATTTGAAAAAAGAACTTGAAAAACAGACAGCTATCTGGGAAAAGGAAAAATCATTAGTGAATGATATTCAGGTGTTGAAGGAGAAAATTGATCGCAATACCAGCGAAGCTGAACAGGCTCAAAGAGATGGTGATTACCAGGCATCTGCGAAAATACGGTACAGTGACATCCCGGAAATTGAAAAGCAGATTGAGACATTGAACGAATCCCTAACCGATAACCAATTTCTGAAACAGGAAGTGGAAACGGAGGATATTGCTGACATTGTAGCTAAGTGGACGGGGGTCCCGGTGACCAAAATCATCTCCGGTGAACAGGAAAAGCTTCTCCATCTGGAAGAACAACTAAAAAGACGTGTTATGGGACAAAATGAAGCGGTTTCCCGGGTATCTGACGTTATCCGCATGAGTAAGATGGGCGTTACGGATCAGGACCGTCCCATTGGTTCTTTTCTCTTTTTTGGCAATACAGGTGTAGGCAAAACTGAATTAGCCAAATCACTGGCAGAAGTGCTCTTCGATGACGAAAAGGCTTTGATTCGTGTGGACATGAGCGAGTACATGGAACCTCATTCCATTTCGAAATTGATTGGTAGTCCTCCGGGATATGTGGGTTATGATGAGGGAGGGCAGTTAACGGAACAAATCCGCCGCCGGCCCTACGCCGTGGTGCTCTTTGACGAAATGGAAAAGGCGCATCCCAATGTGCTGAATATTCTTCTCCAAGTTTTAGATGACGGTAGGCTCACCGATACAAAGGGGAGGGTGGTAAATTTCAAGAATACCATTCTTATTATGACTTCCAACCTGAAAGAAGAGGAGTTCCGTACCTTCCTCCGCCCGGAGTTTATCAACCGTATAGATGACATTCTCCAATTTAATGATCTAGGGCATGATGCAGTAAAAACCATTGTTGACCTGCAATTGTATGGGGTTATACAACGCATGGCTGACCAGGGAATTACAATAAGGGTGGATGCGGATGTAAATTCTCACCTTGTGAAAAATGGTTATGACCCTGCATACGGGGCCAGGCCTGTTCAGCGCATCATCCGTCGGGAGATTCTGGCGGGGCTGTCAAAATATCTGCTCCAAAATCCAGAAATAAAATATGTACAATTAACTATGGATGATGAAAGGGTTCAGTTTCATTCTTATGAACTGAACAAGCAGGCTGCATAATGGAGAAATCTTTAACCTTCATTTAATAAGCAATACTTTCCGGGTTTCGGTGAAATTATTGGATTCCAACCGGATAAAGTATATCCCGCTGGGATAACTGGAAGCATTCCACATAAATAAATAATCACCTGGATTCTGCTTTTTGTTTATTAATGTTTCCAATTCTTTTCCTGCAAGGTTAAATGCCTTGAGGGATGTTGCCCCCGCTTGTGAAAGCGAATAGGAAATTGTTGTGACAGGGTTAAAGGGGTTTGGATAAAGCGGAGACAAAATAAATTCTGCCGGAAAACTATTATTAATAATTGCTAAATCTTCAGGACATTCGGCAATATAACCTCCAATCGGTGAAGTGCCAGAATATCCTGTACGACGCAGATTGCCACGATACATGTTCCAGTATGATGTATCACTACCGGTGCTTTTAACATCTATAATAGCTAACTCGTTTTGAGCGCCTGATAGAATTTCTAAATCTCCATCATTATCCAAATCTACAACAACCGCAGAACTAGTGAATGCAGAGGAACCATTTATTGGAAAACCTGAATGAGAAGTTCCATCTATATTATAGGCCACAACATCAGTCTGTGAAGTTGATGCTATCACTTCTGGCTGACCATCACAATCCAAATCGGAAAATATAATAGACTTGGAGATCGGGGCACCAGCATGGACTGGCCATCCATTAAGAATATCACCATTTTTATCAATAGCATAAATCAAACTATCATCGGCACCAAAAAATATATACTGATTCCCATTATGATTTAGAAATGATGGTGAAGTCATTATATCATTATTTGCTTCAAATTTAAATCTGAGGCTGCCATCAGCATTTATTGCATAGAAATTATTATCTTGACCATGCCCTGAATCTTCACCAGTTCCTACAAAGATAACTTTATCACCATTTATATCTAAAATAGATGGTGCTGTTTGAATTGCATCACCTACTATAAATGGAAACCCATCGGCTATATTTCCATCATCATAAATCAAGTAAACATTACTTTTATCAGTACCGAAAACTATATCATCTTTCCCATTTCCATCAAAATCAGCCAGGGCAACACCAGCTTTTACTTTTTCGTCTAATAACAAGGGAAAACCATATACATCACTGCCATCAGGATTCACTACAAAAAGTTGGTTACTGCTTGAATAGCCGCAAATTACAACTTCCAGATCGTCATCATCATCCAAGTTTCCTATAGCGGGAGTTCCCATAAGGAATTGATTGGCATTGTAGTCTGTTTTTAAACCATTTTTATCAAAAATGTAGAGATGTTTGGATTTAGATGTGATAACAAAATCAGTGAGTCCATCACCATCCATGTCAGCAGCGGCGGCTGATCCCCAAATCTGGTTGCCAGTATCAAATGGAAAATTTTGGTCCTCTAACTCAGCTCCGTTTAAGTAGAATATATGAATATAACCATTGTAGTCACCAAAAATGATTTCATTTTCACCGTCATTATTCAAATCAATAATCAATGGACTTGTTCTTATTCTGCTGGTTGTAGCGATAGGAAATCCTCGTTGATTAAAGCTAACATTTATGCTGTTATATTCAAAGGTCTGATTATAGATTAAGCTTGCACTGAATCCACTAACCTGAATTTTAAAAATGACTCCACCCAATTCTATGTCTGGTGAAATCTTGATTTGATAGGTATCACTGTTATTTTCCACAAGAGTTCCCGCCAATATATCACCAAATACCGATTCTTCATCAATAATTGTTATATGTGGATCATCAGATGATAAGGTCGCGGTAATACTTTCCGCATCTACCCCGCCTTCAGCATTCCTTAATGTAATAGTAAGGAATCCTGTTTCACCTGGATTGATTACACCATCTCCATCTCCATCGGAATCAGGCATATCCGCATGGAGCCAGAATCCAAAGTGCATGGTTTCATCACCTACTATCGGTGGAAGTTCAATTTCCGGAGAGTATAAATTGTAGGTTGCCTGAGCAGGCAATATGGAAAAGAGAAATAATAAATATGTTAACTTAGCCAGCACCGATCTCGCGACTTTTTGAAATTATTAGAAATTGAGACTAATCCCAAATTGGTGTGTTTCTTTGAGAACGCCATAGTTTACATAGGC
>CAJXJG010000170.1 GCA_913054425.1 uncultured Fidelibacterota bacterium | reverse complement strand
GTTTTAATTAACATTTAATAGCCTATTCCTTACCCATCATCCCACAAACAAAAAACCCCACGAGTATGGGGCTATAACGTGATGCGATTAATCATTGCCACAATTAGAAACAATCATTTCAATTCGGTCATGTGGTTTATCATGTCCATCCCTGGGTAAATTCACGATCATATCCACGAATTCCATTCCTTCAATTACTTGTCCAAATACCGTGTATTTTCCGTCAAGACGCTGGACATCCACTACACATATAAAAAACTGACTTCCTCCACTATTTAGATCCTGTGATCTTGCCATCGAAAGAACTCCACGTGTATGTAATGTATTATTGAATTCAGCAGGAATATTCCATGTCGTAGAATCATTTTCATCACCTACACCAAAATATTTTCCTGAATGACCACCCATCCCGTATTTTGATTGGTCATCTCCTTTGGTATTGGGATCTCCACCCTGAATCACAAATCCAGGAATTACCCGATGAAAAATGGTTCCATTATAATATCCGCTTTCTACGTGGGCTCTAAAACTTTTAACATGTTTTGGTGCGGCTTCATCAAAAAATCTTACTATTATATCTCCAAACTTTGTGGAAATACATACAATCGAATCATTGTAATAGACCACTCCATCTTTTTTCCCATCTTTATAAGTTATTTCTCTACTTTTCTGTCCAATTTCATTCCAAAATGTTAATATGCCATCTTTCTGTCCGTCCTTATAAATCACTTCAGACTTTTTCACACCGTTTTTATACCATATTCTAAACTTGCCATGTAGGGAACCATCTTTATAGAAACTTTCAGTATGCTTTTTACCATTATTATAGTATTCTTCACTTTTAATATTCTCTATTCCATTCCTTGTCTTTCTGTGGTAGGTAATGCTTTTGATATTACCATTATCATAGGTTTCCGTATGCGTAACCTGTTGAGAAACTCCAAAGGAGAATAATATTATGTATAGGGCTGTCTTTTTCATTTTGTATTCCTTAACTGTAATCAAAGAAATTTAACAATATCAGTTGATCATTTAACTCAAGTTCTTTAAAAGAAAAATAATAAATGCCTCTCTTTTAAAAAATAGAAACATTCTTCTTTGTTCTCTCTGGACTGCTTTGATACTAAACCCATCATTCAAATAGATATTCAAAAAACTTGTCAAACGTTTAGTGTCTACTTTAGCTGAACCAAGAAATAGTGTACTTAATGCACTTTCATTGTAATGGACAACTAATGCTTCATTCATTGGTATCTCCTTGATATAATAAACTAATCTACACATCATCCCGCAAACAAAAAACCCCACGAATGTGGGGCTCGATGTTTTTAAAAAGGGTATAATTATTTCAACAGTACCATCTTCTTGGTCTGCCTGAACTCCCCAGCCTGTATAGTATATAGATATATCCCTGCTGATACTGGCTGTCCTGTGTTGTTGGTAGCGTTCCATTGCACTGATTTATACCCTGCCCTCTGCTGATTGCTGACCAGATTGCTCACTACTCTACCCATCATATCGTAGATGGTTATGTTGACCAGTGCATTTTCTGGCAGTTCATAACGTAGGGTTGTCACAGGGTTGAATGGATTTGGATAGTTCTGGTTAAGTGCAAATTGTAGCGGTATTAATTCCACGTCAGTTGACAGTATAGCTTCACACCCAACATCCAACGCACCTATATTCGCTCCATCCTGCCCCGTGCCAACACAAGGTGAGTTTTCAGCTAAAGTAAAGTCACCGCTATCAGGATTGCAGAAGAGTGGGATTGTATCAATATTTCCTTCACCTTCCCATCCTCCTTCTATATCAGAATAAGAAACTTGAATATTTGAATTTTCATCGATATAAACAGGATTACTTGTTCCATAAATTATATCATTACTTACAACGCCATCACTAGCCAAGTTTGCATATCCTAAACTATTGGATACAAAAGTATTATTGTTTGAGACATACTGACTCTCACTCGCCACTACCGCTCCATATCCATCGCCATAAGCCTGGCTAATCAAATTATTGCGGATAATACAATCACTTCCGTCAAGGATAGATATTGTGGCGCATACCGTACAATAGCCCATAGATGTATTAATAATTATGTTTGATTCAATAATATTTTCTGAAGCGATGGAAACTATATAACCAGAAGGCTCTGCAAATCCTACATATCCATTCTCAATCCGGTTATTACTTATAGTTAAACTTGAATATTTACTCAAAATATAGCCAGCTAATACATAGCCATTTCCGATGGTGCCATCAGTGAATATATTATTCATAATCAATGAATTTGAATTTTCACAATAAATAACAGCCGACTCAACGTCTTGGAACAAATAGAAATTGTTAAATCGATTATTGACGATCATAGGAGAAGATTCATTGATAGTAATGATGGTCTGGGGTCCATCTTCTGATTCATTAATTATATCCTGAAAAGTAAACCCTATCAGTACAGCAGTTGAGTCTTCCCCACTTTCAAAGGTTACCACACTTCCATTACTGTCACCACTAATCACAGTTTGTGCAATAAAATAGTCAACACCATATGTCATGTAATAGGAACCAACCACAATATTTTTACCGTTAAAATTGATATTTTCTACGTATGTGCCCGGTGCCACAATAATCGTGTCCCTGTCTTCTGATGCATCAATGGCGTCCTGAATCGTGGCATATTCGGAGGGGACCAAAAGAACATCTCCCGGTCCGCCGCTTAGATCCGGTACCCCTAATGTTCCGTCATCCCGTAGGCAGTGAGCATAAACAGACCCATTCTCTGACCAGGTAATGAAAAGACAGTTCGGTCCTTTTCCGATCATCATATCTGATTTGGGCGTACCTGAATTGGTCACCGTTACCGTCTCATCGGTCCAGACCAAATTACCTTCTGCATCCAGCCTGTTGGCATAAATATCACCACTCATATTGGCACTTTGCTGTATGTAAGCTGAGATCAATTCTTCACCAAAGCCAGCCACAGACAGGTCAAGATAGTCGTAACTACTGTTCAGCGCTACCATAGTGGCTCCAGTAGATCCCCAGAGCTGATTCCCGCTACTGTCCAACCTTTGTGCAAATATTCCACGCTCGGATTGACTCCCATTGGCTTCCCTCCAGACCGCCATAAGCTCCTGCGTATCTTCGGCTACAGAAAGCATGGGGGACATACGGAAATTGCTGGAATTTGTCGATAGATCCACTCCGCCTGTCCATGCAATTGCACCTTCACCTGTGACTTGCTGTGAAACCGCATTCTGCACGTTCCCTGAAAATTGTGTCCACGCTGAAAAGCTTCCGCCACCGGCTTCAGAAACAGATTGCTGAGACCAGTTCCCCATGGGAAATACCACCGGCCCTACCGCTACGGTTGGCTCACTCCACAGTGGATTACCATCAAGGTCGTATGCCTGCAGGCACAATTCGGAGTTATAATAGGGAGGTGATCCCGTCTGTCGAATCCACTGGATCAGCACGTTGCCTTCCGCAGTGACGGTGGGTTGGGGCGAGACCAAGGATGCGTTATTATCTTCAATTTGAAGCCCATCACCCCAGAGTAGTGTACCAGCAGATGAAATACGCTGAAAGATGACTGTATTATTGTTGTGCGTGCACGTCACTACCACGCTGTTATCCGGCAGTAACGTCAATCGAGGTGACATGTTAATTTCACTGGAAGTGGTGATTGCCACACCGTCATCTCCCCACAGCATAGTGCCATCGGGAGCAATTTTCCAGGCATACACTTCCCAGTTCCCTGTGCGCTCATCTACGGTCGTAATGATGGCATTGTCATCAGTATCCACTGTTAGATTAAGATGGTAAACAGCAATCCATGACGAATTACTATTGTCGCTGACCAACAGTCCTGAAGCATCAAATTGAGCTTCTCCTGCCTCATCGAGGCGCTGGATATAAACATGATAATTCCCATCAGTAAGCCAGGCAATGTAGACTCCTCCATCGGAAGTAGCTGCTATCTGAGACTGAACCCCAGTGCCCATTAATTGGGGCAAGGACGGATCAGATGACCATTGAGCAACTGTAACGGCTATCAAAAGAAGTGAACGAATAAATAAATTTGTAAGTGTTTTCATAACAAACTCCTGGAACTGACCAAATCTACACATCATCCCACAAACAAAAAACCCCACGAATGTGGGGCTTGATGGTGTAGGTAGGGAATAACAGAAAAGTTCTTGTTTTGGTTTATTCAATGAAAATGCCCTTAGCAGAACTCCAGTCCCAG
>CAJXJG010000169.1 GCA_913054425.1 uncultured Fidelibacterota bacterium | reverse complement strand
ACATTGGAAATGCACCTAACTTTATGGTGAAATCCATTTCAGAAGAAGCAGGAATTCCAATGCCAAGTTTCTTTGGGTATATGTTGAAATATTCAATTCCGATTCTAATACCAATATTTATTATAGTCTCTGTAATTTTCTTCTAATGCGGATTACAAAGGTTACTACAAAAACTGGTGATAAAGGACAAACTGCCCTGGGGGACGGAACAAATGTCTCAAAGTCACATATACGTATCGAGTGTTTGGGGCAACTTGATGAATTAAGTGCCACGATTGGCTTTGCATGCGTTAGTTGTAAAGATGAAAAATTAGTTGGTATATTACAGAGTATCCAGAATGATTTGTTGAATTTTGGAGGTGAAGTATCTATTCCAGATTTTAATAAGATCCTTCTATCAGATGACAGACTCATTGAAATTGAGAATAACTTGAAAGAAATGAATTCAAATCTTCCGCCTCTGATTGAATTTATTTTACCTGGGGGTGATGATTTTTCTTCCCGCATTCATATAGCAAGAGTAGTATGTAGGCGGGTGGAAAGAAATATTGTAGAACTTTTAGAGATAGAAAACGGGGCAGATCGTTGGATTCGATATCTGAACCGGCTATCTGATTTCCTTTTTGTATTAGCGCGTTTCCATACCCATAAGCATAAGGTAGATGAATCTCAGTGGGATCGAAGTAAATAATTGCAACTTCATATCCTCTACTTTAGATTATTCCCATGAATTACTCTATATTTATCATTTCTCTACAGGGTATATAATGATTGATTTTATTAAAGTTAAATCCCTGATTAGTAAAGCTGATCGGATTTTGCTCTCAACCCATGAAAACCCTGATGGAGATGGTCTTGGGTGTTGCGCGGCAATGTATTTTCATTTGCGAGAAGAAGGAAAAGATTGTCGAATCATCATTTCTTCAGAATTGCCTTCAGAATATAGTTTTTTAAACTCTAAACAGATATTTGACGTTCATAAGTTGGTGCAACATCAAGATTGGATCAAAAATGTGGATTTAGCGATAATTTTTGATGTGGGAGATATCAAACGGTTGAAAACAATTCATACTGAAATTAAGAGTCACGCAATTCCAACATTGAACATTGATCATCATCCTCTTGAGGAAGAAAATTTATTTACTTATAATTTAGTGGATACCAATGCGGCAGCAGCAGGAGAGATTCTTTTTAATTATCTTAAATTAGTTCGAGACACACAGTTACCAGAAGAAATTTGTGAGGGAATATATACTGCTATAATGACTGATACGGGTTCCTTCCGATATAGTAATACCAATACTAAATGTCATGAAATTGCTATTGAATGTTTTCGATCTGGTATTAATCATTCTTATATTTATCAACAAATTTATGAATCAAATTCTAAGGGTAGGATTAAATTATTAGGTAATATTTTAAATCATCTTACTTTTGAGTGTGATGACGAACTTGCCTGGTTTACTATCGATAAGTCCACATTGGAAAGATGTGAAGCTACTTCTGAAGATGTGGGAGGTTTAACTGATTTTGTTCGAACTATCAAAAGAGTTGAAGTGGCGCTCATGATTTTTCAAAATAGTCATAATACCTGTAGAATCAACTTTAGGTCAAAAGGAAAATTTATTATAAACAGAATTGCAAATTCTCTGGGAGGCGGGGGACATCCCTTAGCTGCAGGTGCAGTAGTGGAAGGGAGCTTGGATACAGTTCTTCCTAAAGTTCTCAGTAAGACAAAACAATCTTTACAGGAACAGAAAGTTCAGAGTAAATGAAATTACTAATCGCAAAAGATTCAGGGTATTGCTTTGGTGTGCGTGATGCAGTTGATCTCGCATACAAAACAGCAGAAGAGAGTGGTGATGTCTTTATGTTGGGAAATATAGTTCACAATGAAAATGTGGTAAATGACCTGGATAAAATCGGTGCAAAAGTTGTTCGTACATTGGATAAAGTCCCTGATGGGAAACCGATATTATTTCGGGCTCACGGTACTACAACAGACGTTTGGAAAAAAGCGAAGAATATGGGAATGAATATTATTGATGCAACCTGTCCGCTGGTTAAAGAGATTCATAATGAAGTCAAGGCATTGGATTCAGAAGGCAGATGTATAATTATCATAGGTGATCATGGACATGACGAAGTAGTTGGGATTGCCAGCCAGGTAAAAAATCCTATTATTGTTTCTTCTCCAGAAGAAGCACAAAATCTCCGGAAAATGAAAAAAGTCGGTATCGTTTGTCAGTCAACACAAACGATTGAAAATGTTCAAACAATTATTAATATCATAATGACGAAAGCCTTTGATTTGCGGTTCGTGAATACGATTTGTTTTCCAACCAAGAGGAATCAGCAACAACTGAAGGATCTCTCTGAAAAATGTGATGTAATGTTGATCATTGGTTCATTCACAAGTGCCAATTCAAAGCGTCTTCACCAGTTAGCACTGGAACGGAATAAAAAATCATATCAAGTAACATGTGCGGATGAAATAGAATCAGAGTGGTTTAATAATGCTGAAATAGTGGGTATCTCTGCAGGAGCATCTACGCCGGACAGTATTATTCAGGATGTGATCCAACATATCAAAAATTTTGCTGATATTCAAATTGAGGAGAAGTATGCCTAAAGGAACCTATGAAGTTAAAGTCGGGCTAGCAGAAATGCTGAAAGGCGGTGTAATCATGGATGTAACTTCGGCTGAACAGGCACTGATCGCCGAAGGGGCAGGTGCTTGTGCTGTTATGGCGCTGGAACGTATCCCTGCTGATATACGCGAGGATGGTGGTATTGCGAGGATGAGTAATCCAAGCATGATTCGCCAAATTCAGAAGGCAGTTTCAATACCGGTGATGGCTAAATGCCGAATCGGTCATTTCGCTGAAGCTCAAATTCTGGAATCATTGGAAGTTGACTATATTGATGAAAGTGAAGTCCTCACTCCGGCAGATGAGAGGAATCATATTTGGAAACATGATTTCAAAATCCCATTTGTTTGTGGGGCCCGGGATCTTGGAGAAGCTTTACGCCGTATAGCTGAAGGCGCAGCTTTGATCCGGACCAAGGGTGAGGCTGGAAGCGGGAATATTGTGGAAGCGGTTCGCCATATGCGGACTATAAACAAACAGATCAGTCGATTAAAAGAATTGGATGAAGCAGAATTGGTTTCAGAATCTAAGGATTATGGTGCTCCTCTTTCTTTGGTTCAACAAGTGTCTAAACTAGGAAAACTTCCTGTCCCCAATTTCGCTGCTGGGGGTATCGCAACTCCAGCTGATGCTTCCCTTATGATGCAATTGGGTGCGGAATCCCTTTTTGTTGGTTCAGGTATTTTCAAGAGTGAAGATCCGGATTTTCGGGCTAAAGCGATTGTTGTTGCAACAACTCATTATAAGAATGCAGAAAAAGTAGCGGATGCTTCAACCGGATTGAAAAAAGCTATGAAAGGATTGGATATCTCCGAGATCCCAGACGAGGAGAGACTTCAGGAACGAGGCTGGTAATGAGCATCGGCGTCCTTGAACTTCAGGGCGATTTTGAAAAACATCATCAAATCCTGCACACTTTGGGGATGGAATCAATTGCGGTTCGAAGTCCTTCTGATTTGGATGAGTTGGAAGGATTGGTAATACCAGGGGGTGAGTCAACAACCGTATCTCTGCTCATAGATCGAAATAAGCTAAGAGAACCGTTGAAAGCATTTGCCGATATATATCCAGTTTTGGGTACTTGTGCCGGACTGATTCTTATGGCTCGAAAAGTTTTAGATACCAAGGTTAATCCATTGGGTATATTGAATGTAGTGGTACGCCGTAATGCCTATGGGCGCCAGATTCATTCTACTACCGAGGAATTAACGTTTTTCGAAGATGGGAATTCTTTTTCCTGTCCTACTACCATGATTCGAGCTCCTCGAATTGATAGTACTGGAAGCAGCACAGAAGTGTTAGGATCCTGGAAAGGTCATCCGGTGGCAGTCCGGGAAGACCGTCATATTGGATTGGTTTTCCATCCCGAATTAGATGGAGTTACCCATTTTCATCAATTAGCATTTCAGGGAATAAAAAAAAATTCAACTAGGAAGTAAGAACCGGGAATATGTCACTTAAATATTTACCAAAAATTAAAGATCCATCGGATTTTAAAATTTTTTCCGTAGATGAATTACATGAGCTGTGTAAAGAATTGCGGAAGCATACTATTGACATAATTACCGAAATAGGTGGCCATTTGGCTCCGACTCTGGGTGTAGTGGAATTAACC